>JAENZA010000198.1 GCA_016841485.1 Methanobacteriota archaeon | reverse complement strand
CGGAACCCGACGATACCCCCTGTACTCTCCTTCATCCGGTCAAGCATGGATGCCCCTTTGGTTCCTGGGGAGAAAAAGGCTGCGGCCGTTTGGCCGGGTCCTTGGTTCAGGTCCTCTGGCAGCAATACTTGTACTTCAGCCCGCTTCCGCAGGGGCAGGGGTCGTTCCGGCCCACCTTTGCCTGCCTCTTCCCTGCGGCGGGCACCTGCGCCATCACTTCATCGGCATACCGGCCCTGCCGCAGCAGGGCTGCCATCGCCCGCATCGGCTGGTCTATGTGAGTGAAGAACGCTCGATATCCTTCGCAGAGGTAGTTTAGCCCCGGCCCTGCCTGTCCACCCGGAAGACGTCGTGCAGGCTCCGGGGGCCGTCGATGCTGATGCCCACCAGAACATTGTTCTCCCGGAAGAACTCGCACCACTCGCTGGTTAAACGGGGACCGTTTGTCTGGATGGTGTAAGCTACCCGCATACCGGGCATTTTATAGCGCTCTGCAAGTTCGACCGACCGCCGGAAGAACTCAAGTCCCATCAGTGTCGGTTCGCCGCCCTGCCAGGCGATGGTTGCTTCAGGGGCCTGCTGCGCCCCGAGGTACTGGCGGATGTAGGACTCCAAAACTTCATCTGACATCCTGAAGCGGCTTTCGGGGTAGAGATGCTCGCATTTGAGGTAGAAGCAGTACCGGCAGGCAAGGTTGCAGATCGCGCCGGTGGGTTTGGCGAGCACGTGGAAGGCCGGTGGCGGGTTCAGCGACATAAAAAGGGGTGTTCTGTCATGCAGGCATCCGGAAGGCAAGGATGATTGCCAGAACCCCCCGACGATGGCGAGGATCGCGAGGATAACCAGGAGGGCGAGAGCGGCGATGAGCGGGTTTGCGATCAGGATGAGCCCGAAGATGATGCTCACGATACCGAGAATCCCGGCTCCCCAGCCGGCGCCGGAGAGTCCCGCGCCAGCTGGACGGCCCCGATGATCAGCCCCTCCACGCCGATGACGACGGCAAGGAATGTCGGGATGAGGATGGTGCTGTAGAGCGGGTAGGCCAGAACCAGGATGCCGGCGAGGAGGCCGAGGACGCCGACGAGCATCTTCCACCCCCAGTCCGATCTGTCCGAATAGAGGCTCGCCAGAACGAAGATCCCATTCATCAGCCAGTATATGCCGAGGAATACGATAAGAACGGCAAGCGTCCCGACGGGGTAGGCCAGGAGCAGGATGCCGAGGGCAAGGGCGACGATGCCCTGGAGCAGCACGAGCCATCGGGGCAGGGGAGCCGGTTTGGTTAGCCCGGGCGTGCCGACCTCGAATGTTGCGTTTACCTTAACGCCACCATGGGTAGGGTCCGGTCGGGCCATATAAGCGTATGCCTTCCCCGGTGGTAGGCACCCTTATGGCGATGGCCGGGCAAACGGGTGCGGGGGCGCTCTTTGAGCGCAAATCCGGGACGTTCCGGTGCACATATGCCGGCCCGTCCCGGGATGGGAAAGAGATATATGCGGCCCTGATCTCCCTGCTTGCAAAGGCGGGACAGATGTTCCTCTCAGCGATGCTCCTCTGGCTTCGCCAGGCCATAAGGCCATAAAGGCGCTGGCGGCATTGTTTCTCTTCGCTGCGCTCCTCTCCCTCGCTCTTGGTCTCGCTCTCGGCATCCCAACGGCGCAGGTGCTCGGGCTGATCTCGTCCACCGCCTTCGTCGGTGTGGGGATGGGGATGCACCCTGCCGCGGTTCTCGTGATCATGACGCTGGTTGAGATCGGTGCTGTGCTTGCTATCTACTTCATCTGCGATGCGTTCGTCATCCAGCCGGTACGGGTCAGGGATATGCTGAAGCGCACGGAGGAGAAAATGCAGAAGGTGCCGCTTCTTGCGAGGTACGGTGCGATAACCCTCATCATCCTCCCGGCGGTGCCGGTCTTCGGCCTCTACTCAAGCGCCGTGATCGGCTGGATCCTGCGGTGGGACAGGCGCCTGTCCCGTTTCTTCATCGCCATTGGGTGGGTCCTCATCACGGTCTTCCTCATACTCGTCGCACTCGGGCTCTTGCGTGTGCTCGCCTGACAGCCACAGAGGCGCATCCCGTCGGGTGAAGGAGTCGTTCTCCCGGCTCTTCTCGCCGCTCGGGTGCGGCCCTTCACCCGTTCAGCGGGACCGGATGAACCTCCGGATCCGGGGGAGACTCTGTTCCCAGTGGGCCTGGAGGATGGGGACGGCGTAAGGGAGATGGTGCGGGAGGACAGCGGTCCCCATCACCGCCTTCTCGACGAGCGGCC
>JAENZA010000197.1 GCA_016841485.1 Methanobacteriota archaeon | reverse complement strand
TCGGATGCACCGGGCGTTATCGCGAAGGTGGTGCATGCCGTTGCATTTGCCGACAGGAGCAGGAATGCAACGAGCAGGCACAGGCCGCTTCGTATAAGGTCGATTCTGTCGATACGTTTTAGCATACAGAAATGGAAACAACCCGGGTTTAAAAACATGCCGAATTCTTTGTCGCGGGTGGCGGGCAATTTTAGAAAAATCACACACTTTCATCCAGGATTGTGCGCTTACAGGAAATCGGCATCCGTCTCTGATCGAGCTGCTTCCGATCGCGCCGGTACCGGATCCATCCTTTCGGGACGGGAAAACTCGCCTCCGGCGTCATGTCGCCCCGATTCGGAACCCATCGAGGGTGCCCTCGTGGTCATTCTCTCGGTCATCTTCCGGGGATGGGCTCTCGGCGTTGCCGGGATGATCTTTGCTATTCCGCTCACGCTCATCGTCCTGATGATCGTCCAATTCAGCGACGACTGGGCATGGGTGAACACGATCCTGGGTGTCGACCACCTCTTTACGGAAGAGCAGACGCTCTCGGCAGAGAGCAGGGGAGTGGACGTACCGCAGGTCCGGTAAGAAAGCATTCCGGCGTTTGGGTGAGGGAAAACTCGCCCCTCCCCCCGTCTGGAAGAAGGCCGAATTACCGATATTTTCCGATTTTAACACCGGCTCCGGGGAGTGGATGTCGGCAAACATATGCCCCGGAGCAGATCTGCCCGAAATCCCTCTTTGGATCCGGTATCCCGCACCCCGATTTTGTGGCTTCCAGGAATGAATATCGGATTTTAAGGAGCGCACTCCGTCACGGTGCACCAGAACCCTTCGGTATTCCGTGTTGGTTTGAGGAGGGATTTATTTCCACTCCCACATCCTGTCATGAACCGTTCCATCGGGATCGAACTCGATCTCAAAGACCAGCGCCACATCATTGAGCCGGCTCAGGGCGGGCGAGGAGGTCTGCAGATACCGGATTCCCCGCATGCTCCACCCGGGACCTTTTCCCTGAACACTTATTCCTGACCCGTGCAGCACGGCCTTTTCACCGGTTTTGGTCATCATGATCCCATTGCCCTTCGAGAACATGCCGCCCTGGGGCCTCTCCTTCGACCAGAATGTGGCCATAAAGGTCACTTCAGTGTCGAGAATCTTTCCTTGCGACTCTATGGTCCTCTCGATCTTCAGGTCTCCCCCGTAATGGCGGGTAAGACGCTTCCCGACCACGTTGCCTGTCAATTCTCCAACCATTTCTCCGATCATACCGATCGCCGGGTGCCCTGATCATCTCAGTGCAGATAATTCTATCCTCCCGGATATCCGCCCTGCCGCAGAGGTCGAGTACCATCCCCAAATGAGTCAATGCAACCCGCGCCGGTTGATCGACGGCATCAGCATTCTCCCGTCCGATCACATCCGTTCCTTGATGCCTCTCTTCACCAGCCACCAGTTCGCCGGATAGCTGGTTAAAAAAACCGATCATCATGCCTATCCACATCATAAACCAGTAGGTGATGAGATCCGTCTCCAATGGTGGCTGGAAAAGGTAATATCGCGTCAGCGCCATCCATCCGAAGAGACCCACCTCAAAAGCACCGTTCACGAAACGGGTAGCGTCACCCTTTTGCTGTACAGCGATTGAGCCCTGTCTCCTTGCTACTCTGGTGAGCAGGGCAGGCGACACGCACCCGGACGAGCAGCTGCACGCCGTCCTGCAGGCTCGACGGGAAAGGGCCTGATCCCGGCACGACGGGGATCGGGTATCACGCCTGCTTCAGGCTAACCTTCCGGAACAACCCCATTACAAGGGCGATCACCGGGATAATCTCCAGCCGGCCTGCCCACATGATCATGATAAAAAGCCATTTTCCGGCCAGACTCATCTCCGGGTTCACGAACCCGGTGGACAGCCCGACGTTCGCAATCGCAGAGACCACGTCAAAGATCACGTCGCTCGAGTCGAACGTCGATACAGGGTCAAGGTGCAGGAGCAGAATCGAACCGACAAAGACGGTCAGGATAAAGAGCACGATGACGAGCATGTTCTTGGAGACCTCATACTCGGCGATGCTGTTTCCTACCCCTTTTCCTTCGTGACGAAACGGAATAAGCACTCGACTGCTCGTGTATAGCCGACGGAACCACCACAGGAGTGTATCTATACCGAGGTTTACCCGGGACAACTTGATTCCGCCGGCGGTGCTCCCCGCAGAACCGCCGATGAGCATAAACGCCGAGAGAAAGAGCACCGTGACGCTGGACCAGGCAAACGGGTTGGTGTTGTTGAA
>JAENZA010000196.1 GCA_016841485.1 Methanobacteriota archaeon | reverse complement strand
GCGTCGGGATGCTGGCAGGCTCGGAGGGTCCGGGCGGCATTCCGTTCGACGATCCGGCGATTGCGCAGATGTGACGGACGGGTGAGGGAACGCAACGTCGTCCGTCCGGCACAGGATCGGTACCCAAAAGCCCTTCTCCTGCACCGCACCCTTTCCGCAGCAGAATCCCCCGGAGAGCACGGCAGGGGCGACCCTTCGCCGTGACTCTGCGAGGGCACCCCCGGAGCGATCCGGCGTATCACGAGCCTGCTCGGACTTCGAGCTTCCCGGGATCTTCACAGAGATCTACCCGGGTGCAACCAGGCATGCCGCACTTTTATAATAATATTTAAATATAATGTGCCGGTTAATCGCCACGGGGATATTATGAGAAAACCCCGAGTACCTGTAACCTATCTGGTAGTTTTCATTGTGGCGGTCATCTCGATTGCCGTGATCGCCACTGCAGCTCCTCAGTCTGGAACCTTGACGAGCGGCGAGCCGGGCGTGCCCGGTCTCACCAGAGCACTTGAAGTGTTCCCGAATAACCTCTCACATGCGGATATATCCGGCCATCGGATCGTCTATAGCGATTATAGGAACGGAAGCTGGGACATTTTCCTGTTCAACCATACCTCGGGCAGGGAGTACCAGCTCACGAACGACTCCTACGACCAGATGAACCCCACGATATCCTGCGACCTGGTTGCCTGGTATGACAACTCCACCGGGGCGTGGGACCTCGTTCTCCTCAAACTCTATGGTGACAGTGCTGCATACGGGGTCTGCACAGGCCCCGACCAGGGGCGGATCGGTTGTCCCGCGGGAGTGGTCTGTCCGCCGACCTCCACTCCGGCCCCCACTCCGACATCCGGACCCGGACCCGGACCCGGACCCGGCAACTGCTCCTGCATGGCAAACTTCACCTGGAGCCCGCAGAGCCCCGGTATCAACGACACGGTTAACTTCACCGACAGGACCACGGTCTCAGGGAACTGCAGCATCCGGTCGTGGGCGTGGAACTTTGGCGACGGCGGGAGTTCTACGGAGCAGAACCCCGGATACGCGTACGCTCAGCCGGGGACCTACCCGGTCGGGTTGAACGTGACCCTCGGGAGCGGCATCATGTGCAATACGTCCAGAAACGTCACCGTCTCGCCGCCTCCCTCGGACAACTGCTCCTGCACGGCAGACTTCACCTGGAGCCCGCAGAGCCCCGGTATCAACGACACGGTTAACTTCACCGATATGACCACGGTCTCCGGTGACTGCGCCATCCAGGCATGGGCCTGGGACTTCGGTGACGGCGGGAGTTCTACGGAGCAGAACCCCGGATACGCGTATGCTCAGCCGGGAACCTACCCGGTCACCCTGGACGTGACCCTCAGTGACGGTGCGGCATGCAATGCATCCAGGGACGTCACCGTCTCGTCGCCTCCCCCGGAAAACTGCTCCTGCACGGCGAGCATCGCGAAAGACCGCGACCAGGCCGAACCGGATCAGGCGGTTGCATTTACGGGTTCGGCTGAGGTTTCCCGGGACTGCGCCATCCAGGCATGGGCCTGGGACTTCGGCGACGGGGCAACCGGCGACGGTGAGACCGCCAGCCACGCCTACGCCGCGGCAGGAACCTACACGGTTACGCTGGTCGTAACGCTCAGTGACGGCACCCCCTGCCAGGCAACGACGGATGTTACTGTGGTTGCTCCTCCGGAGCCCTGCTCCTGCTCGGCAAGCATCACGACAAGCGGGAACTCGTTCCACGGCGACGTCGATGTCCAGGGTGACTGCTCCGTGACCGATTGGGCATGGGACTTCGGTGACGGAACGACCGGCAGCGGCCAGGACGTCACCCACGATTACACGTCGGAAGGGACCTATACGGTCACGCTGACTGTAACGCTCGACGACGGAAGTACGTGCCAGGCGACAAGTCAGGCCTTCGTGGTCTTCTGATACGTCTGTAAAAAACGGCGGGGAGATTCGCCTCCCCGTCCTCTCTTCTGGAGCCGTCCGGATTCACTCCGGCTCCCGGTATATGCAGGGGTTGGGTTACGCCCCGACGACCACGGCCTCGAAGGCGTCCTCTTCGAGGTTGTCGGCGTGAACCTCGTCCCTGCTTAAGAATGCGAGGACGACGGTGGCGAGCGAGACGGCGAAGACGGCGACGAAGACCAGGTCGAACCCCGTGGCAAGCACGTCTATCCTGATCTCCGCCGGAGAGGACGCCGTGACGTGGCGGTGTGACCCGACCGTGAGCATCGCCTGGACGAAGAGCATGCTGATGAAGGAGATGCCGAGGG
>JAENZA010000195.1 GCA_016841485.1 Methanobacteriota archaeon | reverse complement strand
CGGCGGCCGGAACTGAAATGGGCCGCCATCCTCTGGCTGTTCGTTACGGTCGTCATCATCTACGGCGTCACCCTTGTCTTCGGCATCCTCAGCCTCGTCCCGGTCGGTGGGATCCCGGGCGGCCATTCGGCCCTTCTTGTTAACGAAGAGACCTCCCGCAACGCCTGGCTGATTGCGGCAGGGTGTTTCATGGCCGGGCTGTTCAGCCTCATGCCGTTTGAGAACCAGTTCATCACCAGGCTCGCCCGCTACTTCCCCATCAACCCCGACTCCACCATCCATAAGCTTGCCTTATGCGTCGTCCTTGCGGCGACGCTGATCCCCCTCGTCCCACTCATCGTGACCGGCGGCCCCCCCTACCTCTCGCCGTTCTTCCTGGCCGGTGTGGAGACAGGGGGCATCGCCCCGGCGGCAGGTGTCGGCCTCTACAGCCTCTTCTGGATGGTGATCCTCTCCGTGGTGGCGGTCGGATTCTGGATCACCCGGACCGGGACGGACGTCCTCACCCGCCTTGGACTGACCCGGCCGACCCTCCACGATTGCGCCGTCGCCGTCGGGGCGGGACTCGGGCTTGCCGCCCTCTTCACCCTCGTCGACATGGGAATCGGCGCCCTCTGGGGTATGCTCGGCTGGCCGGTCACCGATACCGCGGCATTCACGGTGCTCATCGCCCACGCCCTGACGCCGGCGGGCATCGTCCTCCTCGCTGTCTCGGCGGGCGTGGGGGAGGAGATCGCCTTTCGCGGCGTTCTCCAGCCGCGGTTCGGGATCATCGTCCCATCGCTCCTCTTTGCCTCACTGCACAGCTTCCAGTATGGCTGGGATGGTCTGATATCGGTACTCCTCCTGGGGATCGCCTTTGCCCTGATTCGCCGCCGGTACTCCACGACGGTGAGCGCCGTCACCCATACCGTCTATGATCTCGTGCTCCTCGCGGCCCTCATGGCTGGCATCGTCTTCTGAGCACGGGAAGAGAAAAATTAAAATTAAAAAAAAAGAAATCCGCCTATTTTTCTGCAATCGTCTTGAGGACGGCCTTTATCTCCCTCAGTTCAGCAAGGACTTCCCCGGACTCCATCCCGGCGGGAGAGGGTGAGGGGCGCTCCTGTGCAGACTCCGCACCGCCGGTCACCGCGGCAACGGGGGGCCTTTCCCGCACATACCCCATGATCATATCCCGCAGGGGGGCGGGGTCGGCGATACCGTTGAGCCGGATCTCCGCGGTCGCCTTGGCCGAGTATCCGGCGGTCTGGATGCGAAGATCAGAGATGCCGAAGTACCGCATGACCGGCCCCTGGAGGATGTCAACATTCGTGATCCGGTTGTAGGGGACGATGCCGGTCTGGCGAAACCAGACCCCGCGGCGCCAGGCAATCTCGGTCTCGTTCAGGTTGTAGACCACAGTATCGAAATAGAGGTGGGCCCAGATGAGGGTGAACCCACCTGCCGCGATGAGAATGACGACACAGGCCACGAGGCCATAGAACCCCGCCATCGCAAATGGAAAGACGAGGAAGAGGAGGATGAAGAGAACGAGAATGAGGGAACCGACGTAGAGGTAGGTCCGGTAGGCCGGTTCGGGCCCGAAATCCCCGCCGATGTGGATTGTACCTGTCATGGATATTTCTACATCCCACGGGGCAATAGAGGTTTTCGTGGCCGGCACGGGAGGGACGGCGGGTTCAGGTACAGGGTGGCACATCCCTGCTCCCTCCCTCCTCCATACTGATTCATCGAGGACCGTTCCTCTCCGCACCGCCCGGTTCATCAGGTTAAGCCAACCCTCTGCTCTATACCCGCGCAGGCCTGATACTCTGTAAGTGCCTATGAACGACACACCGGATGCATACCGTGTGCATGCCATCAGGAGCGGGACGTCCAATGCCTACCTCCTCACCGGCAGCACCGGCACCATTCTCATCGACACAGGGAGCAGCCACGATATCGCCCGGTTCGAAGAGCAGCTTGCGGCGGCAGGAACCCGCCTCCAGGACATCGCCCTTCTCATACTCACCCACGCCCACTACGACCACGTCGCCCTTGCGGCAGACATCCGGGAGCATGGGGACTGCCGCATCCTCTCGCACGCCGCAGCGGCGCCGTTCCTGAAGCATGGCCACACGCCGTTTCCCCGCGGAACCGGCCCTGTCACACGGGCGATCGCCTCGGCAGGGAACCGGTTCTTCCCCCGCCAGGGAGACTTCAGGGGCTTTTCGCCGGACATTACCATCACCGGACGCACGGTCCTCGGGGAGTACGGCGTCCCGGTGACGATCCTCCCGACCCCGGG
>JAENZA010000194.1 GCA_016841485.1 Methanobacteriota archaeon | reverse complement strand
TTGCTGTGGCGTGAGGCTTCCTTTGCCGCAGGGCGGCAGGGCATGGCGGCGACGCACCATCTTTTTTTATCTGTGCCTGCTATATTGTCAGGTGATACCATGGTTCAACTGACAGAAGAACTGATTGAAGCGTTCAATGCACTGCGAATCGTCCCCCTTGCGACCGCCGACAAAAACGGCGTGCCGAACGTCGCACCGATGGGGGCAAAGGGGATCGCCGACCCCAGGACGATCCTGATCATGAATAATTTCATGCAGAAGACGCTTGCCAACGTGAAGGAGAACCCGAAGGCCGCGGTCTACATCTGGGGCGAGGGGGTCAAGGGGTGCTACCAGATAAAAGGCGATGTCGAGTACGTCGATGAGGGTGAGCAGTTCGAGGCGTTCCGGGCGGATGTGAAGGCCCGCATGCCCCACGTCCCGGCCCATGGGATGCTCAAGATCACCATCACCGAGGTCTACAACTGTGCCGCCGGCCCCGCCGCCGGCGACAGGATTCTCTAATCTTTTTTTGCTTTTTCTTCGCCCGGGTGGCGGGCAGCATCGCCACGACCGCTGCGAAGGGCCCATCATTTTCCGTCGTCCTGTCCCCGAACCAGACGGTTGACAGCTCTCTGTTCGCATTAAACGCCATAAAATGGGATATTTTTGGTATTTTTTCCCGGATAACCCATAAATCCGAATATTTATTGCCCTATGGATTTTTTTACTCATAAGAAGTGAGTGATAGCCGTGAAAACACTAACAAAAATTTCAGCCCTTACGATTGTTCTCCTCTTTCTCCTCGTGCTGCCCGCATCGGCGGGGTATGTCTGGGAGAATGTCACCGTTGATTCTGCAGGAGATGTCGGCGAGTACTCCTCGCTTGCGTTCAACGCAGGCTATCCTGCAATCAGCTACTTCGACACGGATACCCGCCACCTGAAGTATGCGTGGATGGACGCCGACGGCTGGGACAACGAAACCGTCGATTCCAATGACTCCGTTGGCCAGTTCACCTCGCTTGCGTTCAACGGGAACACCCCCGGGATCAGCTACTACGACTTTGCTGGTGGCAACAGGGACCTGAAGTTTGCGTGGCAGGACGGAGGCGTCTGGCAGATCACCACTGTCGATGCCTTAGGGGAGGTTGGCTCGTACAACTCGCTTGCATTCAACGGGGGCTACCCGGCAATCAGCTACCACGAATCGGCAAACGACACCCTGAAGTATGCGTGGCAGGACGGGAGTGGCTGGCACAACGAAACCGTCGATTCCGAAGGACAGGTCGGCTCGGATACCTCGCTGGCGTTCAACGGCGGCTACCCGGCGATCAGCTACTTCGACTATATTTCCAACAACGACCTGAAGTATGCATGGAAGAACGAGACTGGCTGGCACAACGAAACCGTCGATACTGAAGGAGATGTCGGCCAGTACACCTCGCTTGCGTTCAACGGCGGCTACCCGGCGATCAGCTATAAAGGTAGCGACGGCCTGAGGTATGCGTGGCAGGATGCCGGCGGCTGGCACAACACCACCGTCGATTCTGCTGCAACAGCTACGTACACCTCACTTGCGTTCAACGGCAACACCCCTGCGATCAGCTACTTTGATGCCGGCACCGGCCGGAACCTGAAGTTTGCCTGGAAGGACGGGAATGACGACTGGCACATCGGCACCGTCGATACCGCAGGAGATGTCGGCTGGTACTCCTCGCTTGCGTTCACCGGGGACTCCCCCGCGATCAGCTACTACGATGGTGAGGCTGCCAACGAAGACCTGAAGTATGCGTACGGCACACCGGCCGGCACGATCAACGTCACCTCTACTCCCACGGGTGCGGCGATCTGGCTCGACGGCGTGGCAACCGGCAACACGACCCCCGCCACTCTTGCGGATGTTGCGACGGGCACCCACAATGTCACGGTCACGCACGTAGGATATCTTCCCGGCATCAACGATACGGTCGGGGTCGTCTTTAATACGACCACGGACGTCGCCTTCAGCCTGACCCCCGTCATGACCCCGACCACCCCCACGCCCACCCCCGTCCCCGACACCGGCGGTGACGACCCGATGGACGACACGTCCATCGCGGTGGCGAAGAAGCTTGCCGGCGGCGAGAATGTCACCCTCGGCCTCGACCCTTCCCTGTCCGCGATATACGGCATCGAGGTGACGGTCAGTGGCTCGGTCGAGACCCTCCTCGTAACCGCCCACGCCACCGGTTCGCCGGAGGGTGGCATCCCCGCCCCGGACGGCATCGTCTGCCAATTCATCGAGGTGACGCTTGCCAAGGCGACCGATGATCAGGTCGATCATGCGGAGATGATGTTCACCGTGCCGCTTGCGTGGC
>JAENZA010000193.1 GCA_016841485.1 Methanobacteriota archaeon | reverse complement strand
AAGGCCCGGAGTTTGAGAAGATGCAGCTTACCGTCCGGTCGAAGATGGCAAAGGCACCGGCGAAGAACCTCCTCGTCATGAAGATACGGGAGGTCTACGAGTGTTCTCCCGGCCCGAGGGCGGGAGAGAAGATCGTTTAAAACCATTTTTGATGGCCTCTGCCGGAGTTATTTCCCCGGCCCGTGCGGGAGAGGGGGTGAGCATCGGGAGGGTGTGATCCTCTCACTGCTTCTTCCCTCTGGCCGGTCGCGACTCGCACAACGGTAATCACATTCTTTTTCCCTTCGGGAAGCCGTGACCCGAAGCCCTTCAATCTGCTCGGACTCCGTTCCCCACACATCTTTGGTGCTTGCAGACCCCCAGACACGGATTCCCACCGGGCTACGCAACTCGCACCTTCGATGCTCGAACTCCGTTTAGGGGGACGTCGTTCCTACGGTGCGAGTTGGGGACAAATGGGGAATGCGATGCTCAGAAGCGTGACTGGCGATACCCGGGATGCCTCTCTCCCATCCGGTACATCATGCCACTCGGATCTTCCGCATCGCACCGAAACCTGGAACATCCCCCGAATCGGAGTATTCATCCCAACCATTTTTATACAGGCGTCACATAAAAACCCCTCCATACCCTGAAAGGAGGAGTGCGGCATCGCAGGAGGACCCGAAAAAAACTGGTGGGTGTTTCCCGGCTTCAAGCTTGAATGCGTGGCATCAGGTCTGGATCTGCCGGTAAACCTCGCATTTGTCCCTGATCCGGGAGAAAATCCGGAAGACCCGCTCGTGTATATCGCCGAGCTCTACGGTACGGTGAAGGTCATTACCAACGACCATGTGATACACACCTATGCGAAAAACCTGCTGAATTACGAACCTGACTACAAATTTCCCGGTACCGGCGAGTCGGGACTCATTGGCATCTGCGTGGACCCCGCGAGCGGCGACCTCTGCCTCTCCATGCTCTACGAGGAGCCTGGTGGTGGGGTCAAGGCAAAACTGGTGCGGACGTCGAGCAGTGACGGCATTACGATGGATTCGATGACCACGCTCATCGACAACATCCCGTCGGTGAGGGCGGCCCACCAGATCCAGACCGTGACCATCGGGCCGGACGGCAAGCTCTACGTGAACGTCGGCGACGGCATGCTCCACCCGGAGGTTGCCCAGGACGAGCAGGATATGCGGGGCAAGATCCTCCGGATGAACACAGACGGCTCGATCCCCGACGACAACCCTTATCCGGGCAGCTATGTATTCGCCAGAGGGGTGAGAAACCCCTTCGGTGCGACCTGGCGCAAGAGTGACAATGCCCTGTACGTCACTGACAATGGCCCTGAGATCGATGACCGGATCGCGAAGATCGAGGCCGGCGGCAACTACGGGTGGCCGGAGACGATGCGGAAAGGTTCCCTATTCTGGTGGCATTACACCCAGGCACCGACGGCGCTGGCGTTCATGCAGGGCGGGCAGTTCCCCTCCGAGTACGATGACGAGCTCTTCGTGGCGCTTTTCGGGTCGGCGTCCGTTCTGGGACCGGCGATCAAGGGCAAAAAGATCGTGAAGCTGCGAATCGACGATCAGGGCGTCAGGTCGTACGATGAGTTCGTGAAGTACATCGGCAACGGCCCCGCGAGCCCCTGCGGGCTGACATTCTGCCGCGACGGCCTGTACTTCACCGATCTGCACGGCGAACCGGGCGAATCAGGCCCCGGGCCGGCCGGCCATATCTTCCGGGTCAGCCCGGAGAAACCCGTGAAGCCGGGTGCGGTTCCCTATACGGAAGAGAACCAGAGCCTGTGCATCTGCAAAAACTGCCCCTCGTACAACCTGTGCATGCAGAGCAAAATGCAGATCCTCTTCTGTTCCCGCGGGGCCTCGGAATGTGAGGTTGAACGGAAAGGGTGTTTATGTGGCGAGTGCCCGGTGACCAGCAAGTACAGGCTGTCCGGAATGTATTATTGTGAGTAAGAGAGGTATTAACGATGGAAATGAGTCCTGAAGAACTGGAAGCAACGAAGAAGATGATTCTTGAGATGTGTCTCTGTAAGAACTGCCCCACATATGGGCGAACATCCGCAACGTCCTGACCTTCCCGGCGTTCGGTCCGTCGATCGACCATACCGCGGGGATGGCCTGAACCGGGCGTTTCGGCCGGCAAAACGGCCGGCCCCTCCATTTTTCAGAACCGGCGCGGATCGGTCTCCACATCGACGACTACGGGCACATTCATCCTGACAGCCTCCCCGACAGCCGGGGCGAGCGCTTCGGGCGTATCAACCCGGATACCCGCCGCTCCGCAGGCCTCCGCATACTCGACGAAATCGGGGTTGAGCAGATCCGTCCCGAAG
>JAENZA010000192.1 GCA_016841485.1 Methanobacteriota archaeon | reverse complement strand
ATCGTTCCCGCTCCACCTGCTGCCGGTCATGCACCGCCAGGACCTGGTCGGAGCAGACGGCCTCCCGGAGCCAGGCCCGGAGGGCCTCGACCTGCATGAACTCACAGTTCTTGGGTGGGGAGTGGTTGTAGTCCCGCTCCAGGGTCTGGATCCATCCGTAGACCTGATCGTCAGCCATGCCGTCGATGGTGCTCAAGGGGATGAGGGACCGTACCCTCGCCTCGTCCGGGACGGCCACCTCGATGGCGCCGGCGTCGGTGCTACTCATGCACCCCTCCGGAGGACGAACCCGTCGCAGAAATGTAGCCCTTTTATATATTCAAGAGTGGATAGAATAGGTAACACATCCTCTCGTCGTCACTGTGTTCACTGGGGCGCAGGCCTTCAGCCGGCTCGCGCCCCGCCTCCCTGTTCTGTGCATGCTCAGTCCGCGAGCGCCCAGGCTCCCTCTTCGATCAGCAGTTTTGCGAGCGCCGCCTCCAGCGGGTGCGATGTTTCCATCGCGGCGAGTAAATCGCGGGAGATGGACCGGCGGGAAAACTCTATACTCTGCACGGCAGAATAGGTACTGCCGCATTCGGTTGATGCTGTCACTAGCTATCACTGAGTGCGTGGCTTGAACGGTCCGGGTGATTGCTGCCAGGCGTGGCCCGGGCCGCGTTCAGATATTCTGTTTCCAGTACCGCTCTCAGCGTCCCACTGAGAGAGATCCCCGACTCCCGCGCAAACGCGCGGAGGTGTTCAGGGATCCGCACACACGTTTGAACGCAGGGCGGAGATTCGTTTTTCGGGTGATATACAACCATATCTATATCTCCCATATACAAGTCCGTTTTGTTAGCATTTAAAATCCCTGGCGGCGACGTGAAAGTAGTTAGGCACAGATCGTCTCTTTTGTCAAAATCATACGTAAGAACTAAATATGTTTAATGACATGCCGATTACAGCAAGCGCGCGCATCTTGAATTCGCGGGGTATTTCTCCTCGAACTGGAGTTTTACGCCTCTAAAAGCGCCTGATTATTTTTGAAAAAATAGAGGGTGCCGCACCCCGTTACGCTGATGAAGAATTCGGGGCCTTCTCCTGCATCCGCCGGAGCGCCTCGATCGCCCGTGCTGGGTCCGCTGCAAGGATGCTCCGGAGTTCGACCAGGACGGTATCCATCTGGTTTTGCATCGCGGCCGTCGTCGCGACCTGCCGCTGCACCTGGTTGAGCTCCGCCCGGAGTGCCTGGTTCTCCCGCTCCAGCCGTGTCAGATCCTCCTTGTTGTACGGCGGCTCCTTGAAGATCCACAGGACCGATTCGGCATCCCGGTATGCCGCTTCGACCTCCTCATCGGTCAGCCGCACATATGCGCCGCCGCAATATCCCTCGTGGCCGAGCATCTGCTCGACCGCATCGATAGAAGCGCCGCCCTGGGGAAGTCGTGTCCGGAAGTATTTTCTCATCACATGGAGCCGGAGAACCAGCCACCCGGTTGTAGGGTCCTTCTCGTCGAGCCCGCACTTCTCAAGAACCCGGCCGTATTTATCCCGAACGCCGTTGTAAGAGAGGGGGAACACCCTTTTTGTATTTCTCGCAAACTCTACCGGGACGGTGTAACTGTCGATTTTCTCCGCGTATGCGGGGTGGTAGGTCTGCCATTGCTTGAGAACTTCCAGCGCCTCGCTTGAGACGAAGGTATCACGTGGCTCTCCGTTCTTCGCGATCTCCCGCCGGATGTGAAGCTTTCCGGTTGAGAGGTCAATATCAGTCCACTCGATGCCGAGCCCTTCCCCGGGTCGCAGCCCCGCCGACGTGAGCGTGAGCAAGTATGCTTTCAGTTGCAGGTCGGAGTGGTTGAAGATGTGCCGCAGCTCCTCGATCGTGGGGGCACGGTCCCGGGTTAATGATTTCCCACCGACCTTTATCCGCCGGGTCATCTCTGCCGGCAGGTAGACGTGGTTTTCCGCGAGCCACGAGATTATGGCTGCCTTATAGCTCTCAAGCGACTTCGGGGCGGATGCTGTCTTCTCCCGGAGGAAGTCCCGGAGATCGTCGGCAAAATCGTATTCGTCGTGACCGTTATTGAGGTACTCAAGGGCGAGGGTATCGTAATGTTTGATGTCCACCGGGGAGCGGATGTAGGGGGTGGCTCTCTTGATGTCCGGTTCGTCGTTCACCCATGACAGGAATTTAACCAATGTCCCTTGATACGCTCGTGCCGTGTTCTTTGGCCTTCCTCTGACGAATCGGGTTATATCTCGGGTTCTTTGCCGCTGCGGAGCCATGATAACTTCTCTCTCAATTCAATCATGGGCTTGAGAGATGATAAATGTTGCCTAATTCACATGCCATAATTTCGCTAAGATTCCTTA
>JAENZA010000191.1 GCA_016841485.1 Methanobacteriota archaeon | reverse complement strand
GGTCCTCCGGACCGGCCGGAGGAGCTGCAGCGGCCGGAGGAGGAGCAGCCCCCGCCGGAGGATCGGCCGGCGGAGGAGTAGCCGGCGGTTTTTCGTCGGTTTTTATTTCGCTCTTCATCTTGACCCTGTATTTCCCGCATAGCGGGCATTTGCGCTTCTTTCCGGTTCCAGCCGTCTTTACCTCCCATTCGTTCCCGCACGAGAGACAAACGGCTATTTTGTCAGGAGAAACCATAGGAGAAAAGAGGAGAAAAGAGGAGAAAAAGAGAGGGTGTCAAAGGAGAAGAACCCGCTAAAAAACCGACATGAGCGCCCGCCGGCAGGCATCATAATGCCGGCATCCCCGACACTCCCGGCCGCAACTCCGGCAGGTTTCCCCGTCCCGGCAATCAGCCTCCGGACAGCACACGCCCGGGACCGGCCGGATAGAGATCACATCATCCACCGGCCGCCCTCCAGGTTATCAGACTCACAGTCACCAGGACGCCGGCCGCCAGACCCAGCAACACAGGAAAGGCGTACGTCGGGAGGCCGACAACGACCACAGCCCCGATCAGGAGGCCGATCCCAACGCCCCGGTAGTGCGTGAACAGATCCATCATGCACCCCTCGCCAGCCAGGAGCTCCAGATCTCCTTAGCGCACTCCTCGCATATCCCCTCCGGGAGCGTCAGCCCCGCCTGTTCAAACGCCTCCCGGTACTTCTCCCGGAAGGCCGCGACCATCGGATCATGCTTCCCGCACCGTGAGCACTTCCCGGGCATCCTCGTTACCTCCGCCGGCTCCCCATCGATAGTGGCCGTTGTCTCTACCGGCCCGCACCCTGCCGGCACATCCGCCGGATCGAACTCCACCGCATCATACAGGCCGGTCACGCAGAACGCCCGCCGGAGCGCGTGAGCCTCCGCGCATTTCTGGAGCATGATGTACGGCATTTTCTCCCAGGCCCCCGGTTTTTTGCCGGGAGGTGTCGGCCGGAAGAACTCATCATACCGGACCGTCACCCGGAAGGGATGAGACATCCGCTTATGCCAGACTGTGCATGTCGCGGAAAACAGTTTCCCGTCTCGTTCCTCGCAGGTCGTTTCCATCCCGTCAAAATCGCCCGAACGGTGAGCCAGGGTAAGAAACCCATCCCGGCCGACGAAGATCCCCGCCGGCGTCGCCCATATTTGTTTTGCGAACGGGTCAAGTTTGTATCGTCTCGCAAGTTCCAACATGAGCATGAACTGTTCCGGACTGCAGCCCTTCGCCACGGTCTCTAGCAGGATCTCCCGTTGGTGCGCGTCATACTCTACGATATCGGTATCACTCACTGCTATCACCCTCGCTAAGTTGCCGTTGTGCCTTAAATTCCGGTTTCGGTGCTGCAAACCGGGATTCGTGTAGCACATTGTACTTGTGCGTTTTCCTGTGCTCCCGGAGCGTGATCGACTCCGGATCTTTCGACCGCGCCGCCCGCCGAGGTGCAGCGAGCTCCCGCCAGTGCGCTTCTCTCGCCTCTTTCACGTCATTGTCTTTTACCACGCCTCACCACCTCCTGTACCTGTGCGGCCGTCACCGTCGCCCCGGCAACCCGGGAGACTGACGCCGCTACCTCATCCCAATAATCGATCTGATCGCCCCACCTGTCATACTCCGGCAACCGCCGGTATGCCGTCTCCATAGCACCGCCTTTCAGGACCCGGGATACGGCCCCGCTGATACTCTCCTGCTGTGCTGCAGCGGTCCGCTCCGCTTCCTGCTTCTCCTGAAAATTTGCAGAGAGTTTTTTGATCTGCTGATCCCTCTCCTCGTGTTCCTGCTTCCGGAGCGCGATATACTCCTGCACCGTCTTTTCCGGCACGTTTGGAGATTGCTGAATAGCCCTCCCGATTGCCGCCTGCAGAGCAGTACGGCAGATTGCAGAGATATTCAGTTCAAGAGCGTGCGCCAGGTCAAGTTCTTCTTTCTCGCACCAGAATGTGCTGCGTTTAGGGTTTTGGAAGGTCGGCCGCCTCACAGAGACCCACCCCCATTGCCATTGGAAACGCGCCGGGAGGTATCTTGAATGCGTTTTGTATGATCTGATCTGATCTGATCTGATCTGTACCGGTACGTACTCAGTACAGTAGTAGTAGTAGTAGTAGTAGACGGAGTGGAAACCACCCCCCTCCTTTCCAAATCTCTGAGATTTGCAGAGATTCGGTATGCATCAGTATGTATCGTTATGTATTGAGATGTACTGAGCATTCATGCATCCTCCTTTTTCAGGTAACGCTCCCGTCGCTCCTCACTCTCTGCCAGGGCATCCGGATCGTACTCCGGTTGAAAACTCATACTGCCGCATAGCCTGCAGGACCTCACGCCCTCCGGTATCACCG
>JAENZA010000190.1 GCA_016841485.1 Methanobacteriota archaeon | reverse complement strand
GCAAGTGCCTCACCGCATTCCCGGCGGCCCGGTCGGCAGACGGTCGCGACCACCGTCCCATCATACGGGCTTCGCACGTCATAGGTTTCCTCGCATGTCTCCCGGACACCACCCGAAAGACAGGGTATCGGATTCTGCATGCACCAGCAGTATCCCTGATACGCCAAAAAACCATTGTTCTGTCCGGAATTAGCGGTATTGTTAACCTCCAGAGGATAATATGATATTTTAATATGCCCAATAGTACTCCATATGTTCTCCCACCGGGTCTTTACCACCGATTTCAGGACCGCACTCGAAGAGGAACTCGAACGCAAGGATATGACCATCAAGGAGCTTGCCGACCGTGCGGGGATCCCGGCGGCGACCCTCTACAAGATCACCTCCGGCGAACGCGACCCCCGCTTTTCGACCGTGAGGGCGATCGCCGATGCCCTCGACCCGCGTGAACGGGACTTTGTCGCGGTCATCGGGGTAAAGTTCCTCCTCGACGAGCTCCAGGGGACGAGTGAGACCGCGGGCGGCAAGACCTACCGTATCCGTGGCTATACGGCAAATACGATGGAGGAGTGCATCATCGCCGCCGTCCGGGCGGAGAAGGACGGTGCCGCGGGGATCATCTGCGCTCCCATCCTCTCCACCCTCGTGGAACGGATCGTGGACATCCCGGTGACGATCATCAAGCCGAATCCTGAGTCGTACGTGGGAGCCTTCGAATCGATCGTACGGATGATAGAATAGAAACAGAAAGAACAATATGGGGCGGGGCATCCGCCCACTTCCTCTATTTTCTGCGAAGAAGGGAGATCGTGCCCACCAGTCCCGCCACCGCGACAAGGGCCGCAGGGGCCGCCTGGGTCGGTGTGGGGGTATCCGGCAATGCTGCCGGGAGGGCAGTCGGGGTTGCCGAGGCTGCGGGCACCTCCTCTGCACCGGCGCCGGAGACCATAGCCACAGACGCCGTTTCCCCTTCACCATCGAGGGAATAGTACGTGACGTCATCTGCGGTCGTCACGGCGACCCGCCTCCCATCGCGGTTCAGCGCAATCGCCGTGCATCCGGCCGCCGTGGGTATGGTTGCCATTTTCGTTCCCGACCGGTCATACAGGGCAAACCCTTCCGAACCACAGACGCCGATGAGGTCACCGTTCCGGCTCACCGTGACCCCTTCGGGCCGGTCAACGGGAGAGGACCAGAGGAGAAGGCCGGTCCGCGAGAGGACGGTGACCATCCCATCTCTGGTGCACGCCACGATCGTCCTTGCCCCTTCGGCGGCGGCAATGTCGCTGACCGGTTTCTGCGATGCCCGGTACTCCCAGAAGACGGTCTCTGCACCTGCGGAGGTGACGAGCACCGACCCGCTCTCCGTCCCTGCTGCGATATAATCCGTCCCGGGAATGAGAGAGACGGCCAGGTAATCCTCTCCCGTTGCCGTCTCGGTCGTGCTATTTCCGGCGATCATTCCTTCGACGATGGTCGAGCCGTCGGTCGAAGCGACGTACGACGTGCCGTCAGGTGACACCGCAACGCTTCTGATTGCATTGAAGGTTTTTTTGCCTCCTACCTGGGTGCCGTTTCCCGCAAAGATCTGAATATCAAACCCCCCGGCGACGATGACGCTTCCGTCATCCGGGAGGGCCACGTCAAACATGCGCAGCGGAGAGCTCCACTGCACTGCTCCCTCCGGGGAGAGGCAGACGAGCCCGTCCTCGCCCGCTGCACAGACCGCAGAGCCGTCACCGGAGACGGCGACCGCACTGACGCCCGTTCCCCCGATGGTATGCGTCCAGAGAGGCGTGGCCTCCGTCGCTGCGGTTGCTGGCATACCGAGGAGAAGGAGGAGGGAGATGACGACGATGTACTTCGGCTTCATGCCCTGCCTCTCCCCCGGAGACAGAGATACAATCCCGCAACGCACCCGGTAAGGGCACCGGCATACGGCACGGGACTCTGTGTCTCGGCAGGGACGGGCGTCCCTGCGGCACCGAAGATATCCGGGTGGATGTCTGCGGCGACCTCTTCCAGGGCATCGACGATCCGCGGGCCGCCCCGGTCGATCGTATCCGATTCGACGATATACACGCGTCCCTCACGAATGGCGGTGACTCCCTGGAGGCGCGGTTCCTCCATCATATAGGTGTAGATGAGGTCGTACCCCGCCTCACCCATGCCGCTGCCCGAGTTGACGAGGATGATGTCCGGGTCCGTGGTGATGAAATCCTCCAGTCCGACCACCTGCCATCCCTCGATATCGGGGAAGGCATTTTTCGCGTGGGCAATCTCGAACATCTCGTGCTGGAATGTGTCCGTCCCGCTTACCCAGATGGGGTCGTACCAGACGACGTGGGCGACGGTGGGCCATTCGGTCG
>JAENZA010000015.1 GCA_016841485.1 Methanobacteriota archaeon | reverse complement strand
GCGGGGAAGTACACGGCCTCCCCTGACCGGGCTTTCCCACGACGAGGAGGTGGTGGCGGTCCTTGGCAGGCGGCTGAACCGCTATCGTGCCGCAGCCGATGTCTGCCTGCGGACCGATGGGCAGACTCCCCATACCCTGGTACGGGCGATCCTCGATGCGGCGGTACAGGGGCCGCTTTCCGGAGCTGCCCTTCCGGCATTTCTGTCGTTTCTTGCCACAACGCCAATGGCGGAGCCGGAACTTGCTGGTATGAGGGGTCGCCTTGACAAAGGAACGCCCTGGTATAACGGTCTCTTTGCCGTGATCGGCAATCCCTGCCTGCACTCGAAGAGTCCGGCGCTCTTTAATCCGCTCTATGCAAAATACCGGCTTGACGCCCACTATACACGCATAGAACATCCGGACATCACGTCAATCATGGCGCAGTTTACAACGACCGGCATGAAAGGTCTCTCCGTCACCATCCCGTTCAAGCAGGAGGTAATACGGTTCTGCGATGATCTGACGCCCGATGCCGAGGCGATCGGCGCGGTGAATACAGTGGTGCAGTGCGGCGGCCGGATCAGTGGATCGAATACCGACTGGCTGGGGATACGCCGTCCTCTCGAGGGCACCCTGCCGGGTGAGGCGGTGGTCTTCGGTGCGGGCGGTGCCGCATATGCCGCTATCTATGCCCTCCAATCACTGGGGTGCGGGGTGACGGTACTGAACCGCACCCCGGCCCGTGCCCGGGAGGCCGCTCGCCTGTTTGACTGCGCCTCCGGGGTGCCGGGTGATTATAAGGCGGATGCATTCGATATCATCATCAATGCAACATCCGTCGGGATGGGGGATGCAGCGCCGCCGCTTCTCCTGCGTGACAGGATGCACGAGGGACAGACGGTCTTTGACCTGGTCTACACGCCGCCGGAAACCCCGCTCATCAGGGAGGCGCGGGCGGCGGGATGCACCTGCATACCGGGAACAGAGCTGTTTGTTCACCAGGCCTGTGCACAGTTTGAACGGTTTACCGGGATTACCATAGGGCCGGATGAAGTCCGGAAGCTGATTTGATGAATACGTTCGGGTACTATTTCAGGAGCACGACCTTCGGGGAGAGCCACGGGAGAGCGCTGGGTGTCGTAGTGGACGGGTGTCCGCCGGGCATTTCATTTTCCGAAGCCGATGTCCAGCCGTATCTCGACCGCAGGCGTCCTGGGATCAGTGATCTCAGCACGCCCCGGCGTGAGGCGGACCGGGTGGAAATTCTCTCCGGGATATTTGAAGGACAGACCACGGGCACGCCGGTCGCCATGGTCGTTTCGAACACCGATGCGCGAAGCGGCGATTATGACGAACTGCGGGACCGGTTTCGGCCGGGGCATGCCGATCTCGTCTACCAGCAGAAATACGGCATCCGGGACTTCCGTGGGGGAGGCAGAAGTTCCGGCCGCGAAACGGTTGCGCGGGTGATGGCCGGTGCACTTGCCGCACGCCTCCTTGCGGGATGCGGAATTGCGGTGAGTTCCCGTATCGTCTCGGTCCACGGGAATACGGACCCCGGCTGGTTTGAAGATGAAATCCGCGCAGCAAAGGAGGCGGGCAATTCCGTCGGCGGCGTGGTCGAGGTCAGGGCAACCGGATGCCCTCCCGGCATCGGGGACCCGGTATTCGGGAAACTCGATGCAGCCCTTGCCGCGGCAATGATGTCGATCGGATCGGTGAAAGGTGTCGAAATCGGGGACGGCCTTGCGGTGGCGGGCCGTTTAGGCAGTGAGAACAACGATGCAATCGGTCCTGACGGGTACCTGACGAACCATGCAGGGGGCATCGTCGGAGGGATCTCAACAGGGGAGGACATTATCGTACGGATTGCCGTCAAGCCCACCCCGTCCATCGCTGTTCCCCAGGCGACGATCGATAGCGCAGGCAGGCCGGTGGTACTGTCCGTTGCCGGCCGCCATGATCCCTGCATTGTTCCCCGGATTCTGGTCGTTGCCGAGTGCATGGCGGCCCTTGTCCTTGCCGATGCATTTTGTGCCCAGTCCGTGAACCGGTGGTTTGCAGGAAGGGGGGAAAGCAGGGAGAAGGAGGACTGATCATGGGCGCAGCCTTCATCAGGCCCTATGGCGACGACGATTTCGAAGATATCTGCCGCATGAACACCAGGGTGCATAATGAGGCCTATGCAGGTGCCGTCTTCGTCCGGCAGGCAGGGGCCCTCTTCCCGGAATCCTTTTTTATCCTCCAGGGCCCTCACGGAGTCTCCGGATTTACCATCGCCGCCATGGTGCAGGGGCATCCCCCCGAGGGATGGATATTGAGGCTGCATGTGGCAGACGAATGCCGGAGAAGCGGCTACGGGAGAATGCTGTTGCGGGCATCTGTACGTTCTCTTGCCGTATCGGGGGCAAGAACCGTGTTTCTCTCCGTTGCCCCCGACAATACCGCGGCAGTAGACCTTTATACCAGTGAAGGGTTTGTGCTAGTCTCGAGAGCGGAGGCCTATTTTGGTCGTGGGGAGGACCGCCTCATCATGGAAAAGGCAGTCTGAGGGCCGGTTCTCTGTGCAGGAAAGCTACTTTTTACCTTCCTGGAAACGAAAATGACTAAGACAGACCTGTGTGTCTCTTCCGGAGTACTTCATGCACGAGCTTGTAAACCGCAGATTTCATATTGAATCGTACGGATGCACCTACAACCATGCCGACACGCAGAAGTTGATTTGCATAGCCATGCGTCAGGGATGTGTTCAGGTACCCCCGGATGAAGCGGAGGTCGTGATCATCAATTCATGCACGGTGGTCGCTGCGACTGAACGGACCATGCTTCGTCGGTTGAAGGCCTTTGAGGATAAGGAGGTCATCATCACCGGCTGTATGCCGGTCGTCCAGAAGGAACGAATTATAGAGGCATTCCCACGCACCCGTATCCTTATGCCGGACGAGATTTATGCCGCGTACCCGTGGAAAGGGATGATGCTCTCGCCTGCAGTCGGGGTGATGCAGGTCGGACCCGGGTGTATGGGGGCCTGTACCTACTGTATTACGCGGTTTGCCCGGGGCAGGATGAAGAGCATCCCGGTGGAGACAATCGTTAAAGAGATCGAACATCTTGCCCGGGCAGGTGCAGCTGAGGTTCAGTTGACGGGGCAGGACCTGAGTGCCTACGGAATGGACTGCGGTACGGATCTAGCCGTGCTCCTGGAAGCAATTGACGCATGCGAGGCCGATGTGAGGGTCCGGGTGGGGATGATGAACCCCGCGACCGTCCTCCCCATTCTTGACCGGCTGGTTGGGGCCTTCAGGTCGGAGAAGATATTCAGCTTTGCTCACCTTCCTGTTCAGGCAGGATCGGACCGGGTTCTTCAGGATATGAACCGCGGGTACACCGCCGCGGAATACTGCAGGGTCGTGGATGCATTTCGCCGGGGCATTCCCGATATCCGGATATCCACTGATTTTATTGTCGGGTTCCCGACGGAAACGGATGCCGATTTTAAAGATACCCTCTCCATCCTCAGGGTCACATGCCCGACAAAGGTCAATATCACCCGTTTTTCCGTCCGTGAAGGCACGCCGGCAGCAGGGTTGAGGGACCTGCCCGACCACGTGAAAAAAGACCGTTCGAGAGCGCTTACAGCGGCTGCCGCTGCAATCAGTGATCGGCATAATGAAAGGCTGATGGGAGAGGAATTCGATGTCGTCGTCACCGAACAGAAAAAAGAAGGGTCTGTCATTGCCCGAAGCTCTGGGTATGAGAACATCGTCATCAAGGAAGAACTCCCCTTCGGGTCGAAGTGCCGCGTGAAGATAACGGGGCACCACAGACATTATCTGATTGGAAATCCACTGTGACATACGAGAACCGGTGGCTGGAGACGATCCTACGAAAAGGAAGCGTTATTGCGGAGGCAGGGCAACGGTACCAAATTAAGGAGAGAACACTGTCATGGATATAGTTGAAGAAGGATACAGGGCTGCAGTAGAAAAGGCAAAGGAATACAATGGTAAAATTTCTGAACTATCCGCCGAGGCCGTCGGCGAAACCGGCACCCTTCTGGAAAAGATGGCGGACCTGGCCCGGCCTATTGTGCCCGAGGCAGGCCTCCAGATGATGGTCAGGGGAAAACAGGATGGAAAAGGGGAAATGTACGATACCGTCTATTATGACCAGAAGTTCCTCCTTCTTGGCAAGACGGATCCCATGCCCTACCGACCGGACGACATTGAAAAGAAGGTCGATAACCAGTACTGCGTTCTCGGGGAGGACGGCATTTTATATGAGCTCATGTACAGTGCGGATGGCTTTCTCATCGATTCGTATCAGCGGGAAATCAGCCCCGATGACATCATCGATCTCTATGGCTTTGACATCATCGTGATGCTGTATAAGGCGATAGAAGAGTACGTGACCGAACAGAAGGACCTGGTAGATGCGCTTGAAAAGGTCATTGCCTTTATCAGGGACTAAAAAAATTAGAAAAAATCTATTTTTTCGGTTTTGAATCAAAGAGCGGGAACATCGGTTTTAAGAGGTCGTCATCGCTTTTTCCGAGTGCCGAGAGCTGGCTCTGGCTCGAATACATTCTGCCTTCTGTATCATTCCAGGTGATAACTGCCTTTGCCTCCTGAATCATCTCTTCTGAATCCCATGAATATCTCCCGTCCGCTTCGAGGGTTTCCACATCAAATTCCCTGTTCAGAGGGACGACGGCAACATGAACGGAGTATGCCGGGCCGTTTCCGTGATTTCTTATGATGATCTTCTTGGCATCCTCGGAAAGTACTGCATCCAGGTCAGGAACTTCTCCCAATTCCCTGCCTTTTTCATTGAGATAGAGGGTTGCTGCAAGGGTGGCGACAAGGACCAGACCGATACCTCCGATAAAGATCCCGCCGACGACAACCAGTGCAAGGACAACGAGTATTCCGGCAATAATGAGCAGGAGGAAACGATTGTTCATACTCGATAGTTTGTCCTCATGAACATATTAAGGCTGATGATTTGGTCTGCGATGCCGTCTGGGACAGCGTCTGCTCATGAAAAAATTCTGGAAAAAGTGGTGATGGGCCCGGTGCGACTCGAACGCACGACCTCCCGGTTATCAGCCGGGTGCACCACCGACTATGCTACGGGCCCTGCTGAATTACCTAATTAGATGGGATATTGATGCTAATAAGGGTTTTGCATTGCCCTTCCCGCAGGAGGCAGCTCAACCCGAAAATTCCAGTAATGATAACCTGCGCGGGGGCGGCAGGATACGAATGGGATCAGAATACTATAAACACCATCTTATCGAACCTTTGAGCAGGTATGGCTACACGATATATGCTGGGAAATGAGGTGATCGCCCACGCCTGCTGTGAGGCGAACATCGATTTTGCCAGCGGATACCCCGGGACTCCTTCATCCGAAGTCATCGATATACTCAGGACCCAGGATGTTCGGGATTTTTATGTGGAATGGTCGGTGAATGAAAAGGTCGCCCTTGAAAACGCCCTTGCAGCGGCATGGACGGGGATTCGTTCGCTTGCGACCATGAAACATGTCGGACTGAACGTTGCGGCGGATCCGCTCATGACGAGCGCCTATACGGGCGTTACCGGCGGGCTGGTCATTCTCTCGGCGGATGATCCGTACGCCCACAGTTCACAGAACGAGCAGGACAGCAGGAGATATGCCCTCTTTGCCAAGATCCCGTGCCTCGACCCCGCTACCGTACGCGAGGCAGGGACGATGATGACTGAGGCCTTCGACCTGTCCGAAGAGTTCGGGCTTCCCGTTCTCTTCCGTCCGACGACACGCATCTGCCATTCGAAGAGCGATGTCGAACCGGGTGAGGTGGGCACCGACCACCGGACCGGACACTTTGAGCGCAACCCGCAGCAGTATGTGGTCATACCTGCGCACACACGGGTCCTTCATAAAAAGCTCAACGAAAAACAGGCGCCGCTTGCACACGCACTCGTCGAAAAAGGGTACAACACCGCCGGGGTAAAGGGCACCATCGGCATTGTTGCGGGGGGTATTGCGGCCTCGTATGTCGAGGAACTTCTTCCTGAAGGCGTGTCCTTTGCAAAGATTGGGGCCTATCCGATTGACCTGGAATGGCTTGCCGCCTTCGTTGGGCAGCATGAGGTGATACTGGTGGTGGAAGAACTCTCCCCGGTCATCGAGGAGGCCGTGCGGATGGTGGCTACAGATACCGTCATCCACGGCAAAATGGACGGCTGTCTCCCGTATGAGGGGGAGCTGGACCCGGCATCTGTCGCCTCTGCCATGGAACGTGCGGGATTTATTCCTGCCCGCACCTTCCCGCAGGTAACACCGGTGCCGGACATTCCCCGGCGCCCCCCCATTCTCTGTGCAGGATGCGGGCACAGGTCGGTCTTCTATGCGATAAAGCGGGTCTTCAAAGACGGGATATACCCGAGTGATATCGGGTGCTATACGCTGGGGATACAGCTCGGGGTAGTCGATACCACCATATGTATGGGGGCGTCGATTACGGTGGGAAGCGGCATTGTCCAGTCCGGTGAGGAGCGGGATGTCGTCTGCACCATCGGGGATTCCACCTTCCTCCACACAGGAGTGCAGGGTCTCCTCAACGCGGTGTACAACGGGGCGAACATGACGGTGGTCATCCTCGACAACCGGATCACCGCCATGACCGGCCACCAGCCCAACCCGAACACCGGGGCGACGGCGACCGGGGTGGAAACCCCGCCGGTGTCTCTTGAGGCCATCTGCCGTTCGTGCGGTGTGACATATGTGGAGAAGGTCAGCTCTTATGACCTGACCCAGTGCCTCGAAGCGCTGAAGACCGCAAAGGCCCGCAAAGGGGTGAAGGTCATCATCGCCTACCAGCCCTGTGTGATCAATGAACGTCGTGCCGGCATCCGGCGCAAGACATTTACCGTCGATCCCGATGCCTGCACCGGCTGCAAGGCCTGCGTCCGGTTCGGGTGCCCGGCCATTGAGTTCCATGACGACAAGGCCTCGATCAATGCGCTCTGCAGTGGATGTTCGGTCTGCGCGCAGATCTGTCCCACCGGTGCCATCAGGATGGAGGGAAAGAGATGACGGGCAGCTATGATATCCTCATTGTCGGCGTCGGCGGGCAGGGGACAATTCTGGCCTCGAACATCCTCGGGGAGGCATGCCTCTTGGAAGGGAAGAGTGTGCGGGGCGCCGAGACCCACGGGATGGCCCAGCGTGGGGGTTCGGTGGAGACGCATATCCGGATTGGCGGGAAGTACGGCCCGCTCATCTCGCCGGGGACGGCAGATCTCATCATCTCGTTCGACCTTCTGGAGGCGCTCCGCTATTCGCATTTCCTGAAAGAAGGCGGTACGATCATCACCAATACGGAGACGATCATTCCGACCTCCGTATTCCAGCATGATGCGGATGTCCCCGGGACTGATGATATCCTCAACCTGCTCTCAGGAAGGGGTGTCCTGACCGTCGATGCTGCGGCACTGGCCCTCGAGGCCGGGACCATCCTGACCCAGAATGTCGTGATGCTCGGGGCGGCCTCACACCGCATTCCGCTGGCTGTCGAAAGCCTCAAAGAGGCGGTACGGCGGTCTGTTCCCCCCAAAACAGTGGATACCAACCTGAAGGCGTTCGACCTCGGTCGTACCGCCCTTGAATAACCTTTTTTCCGCCGGAAAGTCCGGGATCGTCATGGTGAGAATATAAGGGTACCCAAAAGCTCCATACGCCGTGAACAGAGACTCCATGATGCCGGTGGTGCCATGCGAGGAATACGTGGAACTATACGTGTGGTGCTGGTTCTACCATAGGCATATATAATTGAAATTCCTTTTTGGGGCTATGAAATCTCTTGCAACGGGGGCTGTGGGGGCCCTCCTGCTTCTCAGTGTTCTTGTCTGCGGGTGCACCACTGCGCCTGAAGAGGGAGGGACGGTAACGGGGGCGGTATGGGTCCTGAACGGCTATATGGACGAGAGCGGAGCGATGGTTGTGTCGCTTGCATCGGCACCGGTGACGGCCGAATTTTCTGAAGACAGTATGGGGGGATCGGCAGGATGCAACAGCTACAGCGCGTCCTATGAGACCTCCGGTACGTCGATGACAATTGAAATGCCGGTATCGACATTGATATACTGCGAGACGGCTGGGGTGATGGACCAGGAACAGCGGTATCTTACGCTTCTTTCGGATGTGGCATCCTACTCGGTCGATGGCGGAGCCCTGACGATGATGGATGCGTCCGGGACGACGATTCTGAGGTTTGAAGTGATTGACCAGTCCCTGGCGGGAACGACATGGCTCCTTGCGGGCTACCATAACGGGCAGGATGCCTTTGTCTCGGTGATGACCGGGACCCGTGTCAGTGCCGAATTTACGGAAGACGGGCAGGTTGCGGGCAGTGCTGGGTGCAACAACTACTTCGGATCTTACTCGGCCGGTCAGGGAACCATTTCCATCGGACCCCTGGCTTCGACCGAGATGTACTGTGCGGATCCGGAGGGAGTGATGGACCAGGAGACCGCGTACCTTGCGGCGATACAAAAGGCGGCAGGGTATACGGTTGGTGTCGGGGAACTGACGCTTACCGATGCGTCCGGCTTGCGGCTTGCCCGGTATGTTGTCTCAACGGAGACCTCGGCTGAAAACCTGATGGAAAAGGAATGGAGAATGGTTTCCTACAATAATGGCATGGGGGGTGTCCAGTCCGCTGCCAGCGGAACGGTGGTCTCCGCGTACTTCGGTGCCGACGGTCAGGTGACGGGGAGTGCCGGCTGCAACAACTACTTCGGCTCATACACCGTCACCGGGGACGGCATTGCCATCGGTCCCCTCGGTTCGACGAAGATGATGTGCGGTGAACCCATGGGAGTGATGGAGCAGGAGTCGGCATACCTTGCCGCTTTGGATGCATCAGCGATGTACGCCATTGCAGGGAGCACCCTTACGCTGATGGACAGTGGAGGTGCCGTCATGGCGACCTTCACTGAGGATACCACCACTCTTGCCGGCAGGGAATGGGCACTGACCTCCTATAACAACGGGATGGACGGGGTCGTCTCCCTGGTGCCCGACACGGCGATAACCGCCCGGTTCGGTGACGACGGTCAGGTGACCGGCAGTGCGGGGTGCAACAATTACTTTGCCGGGTATACGGCAATGGAAGGGTCGCTTACCGTCGGCCCCGCGGGAATGACGGAGATGTATTGCGAAGAGCCCGGAGGAGTGATGGACCAGGAGACGAGGTATCTCCAGGCATTGGAACAGTCCTCGTCCTATCAGATCCGTTCGGGAACGCTTACCATCATGGACGATGCCGGAACAACCCTTCTTGTCTACCGGTAACACTGTCTGACAGGAAGATCACCATTTTTTCCTTCTATAACCTCCGGGGGGACGAAGAGTACTGCACAGTCAGGCGAGGTCCGTCTTCCCCTCGCCCGGACGGACCTGAAAACGCATCAGTCTCTTATTTCGGAATAATGATGCCTGATATCCCTGCCGAGAATCACGAGGAAGTAGGCCGCCGCGGCGATGAGGATGATCGTCGCACCCGAGGGGACGTCCAGAATATACGAGAGCCATATGCCGGAGGTGGTGAAGACTGCACCGAGAAGAGTGGCATAGAGGATCATCGCCTTCATGCTTGAGCTGTATTCCCGGGCAATGGCAGCGGGAAGGGCGAGAAGCGCAATGACCAGGATGACGCCCACCACCTGGATGAGCATGACGACCGTCAGTGCCGTGAGGCCGATGATGGCGAGCATAAGTCCCCGTGCGGGCAGGTTCATCACGATGGCATACTCCTCGTCGAAGGTCACTGCAACGAACTGGTGGTAAAAGATGGTAACGGTGACGACGATGATGCAGACCAGCAGTCCCATGAGGATGAGGTTTTCGAACGGGACGAGGAGGATGTTGCCGAAGAGGTAACTGAACAGGTCCGGGGCAAATCCGGGAGCGAGATAGATAAAGAGGATGCCGAGCGCCATGCCCGACGCCCATACGGCTGCAACGAGGGTGTCGAGATGCTGGTGCGCCTGGTTCCTGAAGTGACTGATGATGCCCGCCGTCCCGAGGGAGAAGACGGTTGCACCGAGGATGGGGTCGATGCCCAGGTAATACCCGAGGCCGATGCCCCCGAATGCCGCATGGGATATGCCGCCCGCAAGGGAGACCATTCGTTTGACCACGATGAAACTGCCGATGAACCCGCAGGCGATGCTTGCAAGTATCCCTGCTATGAGGGCGTTTCTGAAAAATTCATATCCCAGTGCCTCCAGGATCATCTGCGGTTCTCCTCCTTTGTTTCCTCTTCTTCCATCTCGTCATGATGCCGGAAGACCCGGTGCGGGACGCCATGGGCGATCAGGTCCACCGGACAGGGGTAGACGGCGCCGATCATCTCATCGGTGATCTCCCGGGCGTCATGGGTGAAGATGCGGCGGTTCAGGCATGAGACGGTGGTGATATCGGGGGAGAGCGCCCCGACATCGTGGGTGATGAGCACGATGGTCATCTCCTTTCTCAGGTCCTCGATGATGTCGTAGAAATGGGTCGCCGTCGGGGTGTCAACATAGACGGTCGGTTCATCGAGCAGCAGGACGCGGGGATGACCTACCAGCGCCCGGGCGATGATGGCTCGCTGGCGCTGCCCTCCTGAGATGTCGGCGATTTCCCGGTCGCCGATGTCTGCGATACCCATGGTCTTGAGGGCCTCTTCGGCGGTGGCATGGTCATCCGGGCCATAATGCAGTTTCTTTGCCGTATGGCCGAGCCGTCCCGACAGTACCATCTCACGGACCGAGATGGGGTAGCGGAAATCAAAGGTCCGAAACTGGGGAACGTATCCGAGATAGCGGCGGTTGTCGCGGACACTGCCGCCGAGAATCCGAACAGACCCCGCATGCGGTTCCAGCAGGCCGAGCATGATCTTGAGAAGCGTGGTTTTTCCACCGCCATTGGGGCCGATGATCGCATGAAATTCTCCTTCATGGATATCGAGGGATATATCATCGAGTACGGGATGCCGGTTGAACCGGAAGGTGACGTGGGAGAGTTCGATTACAGGCGTTGTCATGGATATCAAGGGGAAGTGACCGCTTCAGCCATACGGTGCATCGCTGAGAGGTAGTCTTCTTCGAGGGAGCTGATATAGATAATCCCGCTCCCTGTTTCACGGGCAATGACGTCGGCACTTCTGGTGGTCTGCTCCGGTGATACAATGATGGTGCTAATCTCCTCCTCCCTGGCACGATCGATCATAGCCTGGAGGTGTGCGGGGGAGGGTTCCTTGCCGTCCTCTTCGATGACGATGAGGTTGATGGTGTATTCACGGGCAAAGTATGCCCAGGCCGGGTGGTACACCATCACCGGACGAACATCTCCGTTCTCAAGGGAAGCACGGATCTCTGCATCGAGTGTTTCCAGCCGGGTGACATATTCCTCAGAACCCTTTGAAAAATCTCCGCTGTATTGGGGATAGAGGAAGCTGAGTTCCTCTTCGATGGTCCTGACCATCCGTTCTGCATTGGCAGGCGATGTCCAGATGTGGGGGTCGGTGCCGGCATTATCGCCATCATCCCCGGAGGAGATGAGCGTAATACCTTCAGAGGTATCAATGACCGCCATATCCGGGTTCATCGCCATCATGCGGTCCATCCAGAGGTTCTCAAATTCTATGCCCGACCCGACCATGACATAGACATCGGTGTCTGCAAGCGACCTGAGCTGTCCGGAGGTCGGTTCATGGGTGTGTGGACTTGCTCCCGGAGGGACCATGACCATGACCGAGACCCGTTCCCCGCCGACTGCCTCGACAAACTGGCGAAGAGGCGGGATGGTGACGGCGATGGTGATTGGGGCGTCTTCATCGGTATCGGGTCCTGCTGGCGAAGGCGCTGGTGTGGATGGTGATGCCACCTCAGGAGAGGTACATCCCGTGGAAAAAAGGATGGCAAGGAGAATGACTGCACAGGCAAGATGGCTGACGAAGGTTCGTCTCTCTCTCTGATTCATGAAACCCGGAGCTCCTAAAAGGCATGAAACCTCTGCCGGGTTTCATCCTGAGATGTGATGGTGCTACTTGACTGCGAGAATGGATAAATGTTCATGCTGTAGGCGCAAGGAAGCGATACAATGACCTTTGGCACTGGGAGCAGGGATGTGGCAAAATCCGGGAGCATGAATTTTCCTGTAAAAGAGTGCGCAGGTAACCCATGATACCCGCATCAGCTCCTCAAAATATATATCTCCTGGGGGCATTCTCAGCATCATGGAAACCTACCGATGCACGAGATGCGGCTATATCTATGCACCGATAAGCGGTGATTACACGCAGAAGATCCCTCCCAACACGCCGTTTGAAGCCCTGCCCAAGACATGGGTCTGCCCGAGATGTGGGGCAGAGCAGAAAGCGTTTGTCCGTAATGAGTGACGGGGGGGAGGGAGGTGCCCTTTTCATGGCACCTTTCTGCATGATTTCCCAGACCGGGATTTAACCCTGATAAAAAGCCGTTTTTATGTGAATTCGGGCCGATCAGGAAGTATCCTACCGGTTTTAATTATGGAACGCTGAGGGGGAGATTTGAACTCCCGAGGGGCTAAAGCCCCACAGGCTTTCCAGGCCTGCGCCCTTCCAGACTAGACTACCTCAGCAAGAGAACAGATTGTCTCCCTCTATATTCGGGAGGAATTTTATTAAGGCTATGGTTTGGGACGTGCGGACCCGGTCGTACAGGCCCGCCGTGGGCACTTTTAGTCCCCTTCCACGCGATGCTTCTTCCACCCGGGGGGATAGGTGCCCGTCGCCATAATAACCGCGGTTGGGCGGACTACAAGGCCCGTCGCTCCCGGTTCATAATCATCCGAAGGCACAAGTGCCGTGCCGATGCAGATGAGTTCTCCCTGTGCGGTCAGCACAGCGACCTCGTCCCCCTTCTTGTGGGGATCACGGGAGACCACCCCCACGCCTGCCAGAACAGCACCGTGGCAGATGGCATCGACGGCCGTATCCCGGATGATAATCGAGGGAAGAGTTGCTGCGACCTCATCCGGCGAGCGGACCAGCCGCAGAAGGGGGGCGGGGTCGCCGTTTTGCCATGCGAATACCGCATCTTTCAGGTCATACAGCGTGCAGGTGTCCTGCTCCGAAAAGAGGCCGGAACGGGTCCTGCGAAGCTCCTGCATATGCCCCCCCACCCCGAGGGAGAGGCCGATGTGCCGGCAGAGGGAGCGGATGTAGGTACCTGCCTCGCACTGCACTCGCATGAGGACGAGGCGGCCCTGCACATCGAGAATCTCGATGGCGTAGATCTCCCGTATCCGCAGCTGCCTGCTGACCGCACTTCTCTGCGGGGGCCTCTGGTAGATTTTCCCCGTGTATTCCGCGATGACCTGTTCGAGATCGCTTCTCTGCACATCCCCGTGAAGCCGGAGGAGTGCGATATACTCCTTGTCTTCATTCAGGAGCAGCGGGGCAAGTTTGACTGCCCGGCCGGTCATGACGGCCAGCACTCCCGAGACCTTCGGGTCGAGGGTTCCGCCGTGGCCCGCAGACACCCCTATCATTTTCTGCGCCCATGCGGCAACCTCGTGGCTGGAAGGCCCTCTGGGCTTGTCGATGATGATGATGCCTGCATTCAGGCGGTGTTCAAGTTCCTGGTCCATGGTGGTTAATCCTTTGTAAGATATACATTCAGTTCCCGCAGCGTTCCTTCCAGGGTCCCGTCTCCCTTGACATCCGGGCTGTCCCCTCCCTCACGCATCCGGTCAGCAGTGATCTCGCCGATGGCGATGAGGAGCAGGCCGGGATGGTTCTCCCACCGGGCGAGGGAGTATGAATTGGCACTGGTGAAGAGCACCGCATCTGCCCCGGCAAGGTCGAGAGGGGTTCCGGTCGCCTCAAGGGCGTAGACCGGAACCTCCACGGGTCTTCCCCCTGAGTCTTCTATAGACTGTATGAGTTCGGGATTCGGCACATCGGCACGGGGAATGCCGACGGACTTTCCCCTGAGCCAGTCGCCCAGGTAGGAAGCAAAATCCCTTGAGTAATGGGACGGCAGAATTTCGGAGGTAATGCCCGATTCTTCGAGGGTTCGTGCCGTCTGCGGCCCGATGGCAATGAACCGCGCATCCGTCCGAAGCCTGGGTGCGAGGTACCGGGCGGGAAGTGCGCTCGTGAAGAAGATGCAGTCGAAGTCGCCACGGTTTGCTGCCGTCAGGAAATCGCGACACGCTCCTTCGTATGCAGATACCTGCAGCGGCGAGACGATCCTGCATTCGTGCCCGTAGCGGCTGCAGAGGGCCTGATCCGTGTCCGCTTTTTCCGGGAGTCGTGTGATGGCGATCTTCATCTGAGTATACCTATTGACTCGATCTATATTCTTCCTTTGTTCCGGTGTATTTATGGGAACATCCGTTCGACCGTAGAGTACGTGCTTCTTGCGGTCTGCGCCGGGATTGTGGCCGGCATCGCACTGGGGACCTTCAGCGGTCTTGTTCCCGGCATACATGCTAATACGATGGCTGGCATCCTTCTTGCCGTTCAGGGCATCCTGGCCACGTTGTTTGGAGTGACCGGTGTCGCCGTATCTCTGTTCTGTGCCCTTATCACCCACACCTTTCTCGACTGCGTACCGAGCACGGTTCTCGGGGTGCCCGATGCGGATACAGCCCTCTCGGTCCTTCCTGCCCATCGCCTTTCAATGGAAGGGCGGGCCGAAGAGGCGATTCGCCTGTCCGCCCTTGGAAGCGCTCTTTCTGTTCCCCTCGTCCTTCCCGTCTTTGCCTTATTTTTCCTCTTTCTTCCCTCGATACAACCGGTGCTTGACTGGTGGATAGGCATCATCCTTATCGGCGTGGCGGGCATCCTCGTCATACATGCGGAATCGCCGGGGTGGTCCCTTGTGGTTTTCTGCGCATCAGGACTGCTCGGTCTCTTTACGTTCAGGTACGAGTATCTCTCGTGGCACCCCTTCGGATCCTCATCGCTCCTGATGCCGCTTCTTACCGGTCTCTTCGGTATTGCTGTCCTTGCGGTCTCTTCCCACGGGATGCTGCCCGAGCAGGGCAGATTTGCTCCCTCTATCGGGCGGTGGCGTCTCCTGCGCACCACCTGCGTCGGAACCGCTGCCGGGGCCCTCGTCGGGTGGATGCCGGGCCTCTCCAATGCGACGGCAAACGCCCTTCTCTCGCCTGGGATGCAGGACGGGGAGAGCGGAAAGGAGTTTATCGTGGCAACGAGTGCGGCCAACACCGCCAATGCCTTTCTCGGGCTTGCCGCACTCTTTGCGCTGGGAAGAGCAAGAAACGGGGTGATGGTGGCCCTCTCGGGGATCGCCGTTCCCCCGCTTGGCATTCTTCTCATCGCCGGGACGGCCGCGGCACTTGTCGCCTATCTTCTCACCCTTTGGTGGTCGCGGGGTGCGCAGTGGTTCTCCGGCTTACCGGTCAGAAAGGTAAGCGCGGGGGTGATCCTCTTTGTCATCCTCCTGGCCGGCATCACCACCGGCCCATTCGGGCTCTTCATCCTGGTCTGTGCAACGGCCATCGGGTTTGTCCCCCCGCTCGTCAATGTGCGGCGGACCATGTGCATGGGCGCCATCATGCTCCCGCTGATTCTCTCCTCCCTGGAGCTGGTGGTCTACTAGGGAAATCCTGTGGGATTCAGGGAATTACCTTCGTTTTTCGGCGGTATTTCGTCCTCATATCATGACGTAGAGAGAGGCCATGTAGGCAATATATGCCACGAGAAGAACCAGCCCCCATACCCTGGTGACCTTCGGTGAACCTTTGATGAGCGGAATGACTGCCAGCGAGAAGAGGACGAGGATGGCGATGTCGCTGATGTTGGGGATGGCAAGGGGGCGTATGAGGGCGCCGGTCCCGAGTACCAGCAGGAGGTTGAAGATGTTGCTGCCGAGAAGATTCCCTGCGGAGATGCCCGCATCGCCCTTGAGGATGGCCACAAGCGAGGTCGCAAGTTCAGGCAGGGAGGTGCCTACTGCGACCATCGACATCCCGATGACAAAGGCGGGGATGCCGAATGCTGTTGCGATGGACACGGCACTGTCGAGAACGAGCTGGGACCCGATGATGACGGCCACCAGCCCCCCGACGGTGTATCCCCAGTCGAGGTTCCCGTGTATCTCTATTCTTGTCCCCGGCTCCTTTCCGATTTTTTTGTAGATGACATACAGGATGATCCCGAAGGTGACGAGAAGGATGATGCCGTCGACAAGGCTGATCACATTGTTCAGGCACAGAACTGCAAAGACGGCGGTGGCGGCAAGCATGAGCATCGTCTCGGTGTAGACCTTGCTCTTCTCACCTTCGGCCCGGGCGATGACCGTGGGGCTGATCATGGCACAGAGGGCAAGCACGAGGGCGATGTTTGCAATGTTGCTGCCGAGCACATTCCCGAGGGCTACATCAGGGTTGTCGGTGATGATGGCGTTGATACTGACGACAAATTCTGGGAGGGATGTGCCGAATGCAATGATGGTGAACCCGATGACGGCCGACGGGACGCCGTAGCGTGCGGCGAGCCCTCCCCCTCCTTCCACGAAATAATCAGCACCTTTTATCAGAAGTGCAAGGCCGACAATGAAGAGAAGAATGGTTATGATCATGGGAGGGACACCGGTGGATTTTCAGTAATGTAGGTCGTCGGTATTTATCCGGCTTTGGGTTCTCTGCCTGACCGTGCAAAGAGGGGTGCTTTTTTGTAATGGAGGTGGATAGTATGGATACATATGCGCAGGTACTGGTTTGGAGATATTGAAGGCGATACATGCACCGGGGCAGGGTATGATACCGATGCTCTTGTGGAGCGGTACCTGGCACTGACGGAGGAGAGCGGGCAGGCTGCCCGTGCCCCTCTTCCGGATGTGCAGGAGGCCGTGCGCTGCGGGTGCTTCGCAGACCGTGACCAGTATGTCGCCACCCTCCGGGATGTTACCATTGCCTTTGCCGAAGAGGAGATTAGGGAATGTTTCGGGAAGGGGGATGTAGAGCTCGTGCAGATGGTCCGGCTTCTGGATGAACTGGACGAAGTGATCAACCTTCTGACGGAGAAGTCGACCGAGTGGTACCTCGTGAAAAACCCCGCATTCTCTAGAAAATACCGGTCCTGCAATGCCAAAAAGATGGTCGGCATTATGAAACGCGACAGGACGTCGCTGGGGAGGGTGGCAGGCGAGGTGGACCGCCTCTCGGCGACCCGGTCCACCCTGACAAAGGAGATATCGCACCGCGCCGATATTCTCCTCCCCAACTGCTCTGCCCTCGTCGGCGGCCTTGTAGCCGCACGTATTCTTGCACGTGCGGGAGGTCTTGAGTCGCTCGCATCGTTTCCTGCATCGACCATCCAGGTGCTGGGTGCGGAGAATGCGCTCTTCACTCACCTACGGTCAGGCTCTCCCTCGCCGAAGCACGGCATCATCTTCCAGCACCGGCGCGTCCACAACGCCCCGAAGAAGATCAGGGGGCGTGTGTCCCGGGTGCTTGCGGGGAAACTGGCGATTGCCGCCCGCATCGACGCCTATCGTGGTGAGGCCGATGAAGCATTTCTGGAGAAGGCCCAGGCGGCCATCGACAGGGCAGGTGAAGTCGCATGAAGATTATCGATGGCACCCTGGTCTCGCCGGGGAAGGGCGGTGTCTATGGGGAGCGGACCCTTGGGGAATGGCGGATTTGGGATCCCTACAGGAGCAAACTTGCCGCGCTCGTCCTCAAAGGCGTCGATGTGACGCTTGACTCTTCGGTGAATGTCCTCTATCTGGGGGCAGCAAACGGCACGACGGTGTCGCATGTCGCGGACTATGCCGGGACGGTGTATGCGATTGAATTTGCGCCGCGTCCGATGCAGGACCTTATCGAGGTAGCACGCCGAAGGAAGAACATCGTGCCCATTATGGCGGACGTAAACCGTATGCAGGTTTATGATCTGCTGATCGAGCAGGTGGACTTCATCTACCAGGACGTGGCACAGCCCAACCAGGCGGCAATCGCCGTCAACCACCTGAAATTCCTCAAAAAGGGCGGGATATACATTCTGATGCTCAAGACGAGGAGTGTCAATGTCCGTGAGGACCCCAAAACGGTATGCGATGCGTCGGTGAAGGCCCTTGAGGAGGCAGGGCTTGTCGTTGAAACCGTCCAGTGGCTGGACCCGTACCACCGTGATCATGCGGCACTGCTGTGCCGCCTGCCGGGGGAGTGAGGGTGCGGCAGTTCTCTCTCAATCCCTTTTCTATCATCCTCATTCTTGTTCTGGTAGCGCTTTTCATTTTGTTGGTCCCGCTAATTTTACTCGGCATCATCGGCGGAGCACTGGAAAGCCTCGGTTTCTCCGGTGGCATGATTCTCCTGCTCATCCTCGCCATCCTTGTGGGGAGTTTCATCAATATCCCAATAACGAAGATCAAAGGGGCCAGAAAACCTGACTACGTCTTCAGGAACCGGTTCGGGAGGGTCTATAATATGCATGACTCCGAGGACACGGTGGTGGCCATCAATGTGGGGGGTGCGGTCATCCCGGTCCTGATATCGCTCTATCTCTTCCTGAATGTGGCCACCAGTGCGGCGCTCTTTCCCGACCCCGGCGCGGTGATTGCGGCGGCCCTTGCGGGCATCTGTATCGTCGCCGGTGCCACGCATGCGGCAGCACGGGTGGTGCCGGGGTTGGGGATTACGACGCCGTTTTATGTGGCGCCCCTCGTTGCCCTCCTCTGCGGCGTTGTTCTGGAATTTTCCAATCCGATGGCAGGGCCCGTCATCGCCTTTGCCGCAGGGACGCTCGGCACCCTCGTCGGCGCGGACCTCCTGAATGTCCGGTATCTCGGGCGCATCGGGTCGCCGATGGTGAGCATCGGCGGTGCGGGGACGTTTGACGGGATTTTCCTGAGCGGTGTTCTTGCGGCGTTTCTGGTGTAAGGCCAATAAAATAACTTTATTTTTCTATTTGTTTGTGGCTGCCGGACGAGAGTCCCGTTCACTGGCGCGGATGGGATGGTAAAAAGTATAGCCGGATGTGATTTCTGAATATTCCACCCTGGTGAATCAGGTGGAATTCTATCGGGTGTCACACATCATTGGAAAAAACGAACTTGTGATGATATGCTGCTGGAAAAACAAAGAATAGTCCGGAGCAGATTCGAACTGCTGTCGCAAGATCCAGAGTCTCACATGATTGACCACTACACTACCGGACTGCTGAAATTACCTCTAGATTTCTGTCAGCGTGGGATATTAATGTGACGATATGGGCCCGCGCCGGGGTTTCTGGTTGTCATGGAATTTGGAATCCTGTATTATAAATGATCGCCGAAGTGATAGGGTACGACGACAGGGTTTTTATCTATGACTTCGTCGACTGATGGTCGAAAGGATTCATGGTCGAAAAACGCGCCTACCCAGCAGTTACCCGGAAGTTCCTTTGTAAGGCAGATATCGCCCAAATGTGAATGATTCGGGCTCTATTGGGCCTCTCTTCCTCCTCCTCACTCTACTTCAACCACAAAGGATATATTAAGTGTTCTCCAAATATTGGAACATATTCCGTCGTTCGGAGTATGGAGCTAAGTGAAGCATTTTTCGGCGATTGCCGAAGATGTTGCATGACGTTCCCTCAATGTATTGTAAGGAGGTTATGAATGAAAACTAAACTAGGAATTGCCCTTCTGGCGATGATCGCTCTGGCGTTCGTCGTAGCTGCACCCGCAGCGGCAGCAAGTGTCACCACCACAGTCGCCTGGGGCGAGACGGTGTTTGTGGGTGAAGAGGGTCTTACCTTCCCAGATATCGGCAACGATACTGTTGTCTGGTATTCAGGCGAAAAAACAGGTGCCCCTCAGGGTACTTACAAAATCGGCACATCGAATTACATCGATTCCGCAACATTTGCAGGAAAAACTGGCCCATGGTATGAACTGGGTAACGTAAGTGAACCTGCATTCTATGTGGAAGTCCCGAACATTGACGTTAAGGCGTATACCGTTGACGGCAAGGACCACACCGATGGATCGGTTGTAAAGGGCGATGAACTTACGTTCCGCATCTATTCCAACCTGTACCAGCTCTTTGACCGTGCGGCATTTGACAAAGTCAATGCGACAACCGGTATTGACATCTCAGTGAAGGACGAGTCAGGTACTAAGTACGTTAAACTGGTCAATTCGTCTGATGTCAATGTTGATATTACCAACCTCATTACGGCTTCCAACCCGTACTACATCATCAACGACGATTACACGATTGATGTGTGGGATACCGAGGGCTATTCAACCGGTGTTTACACGTTCTATGCATCATGTGACATCAACAACATGGACGACAACTACGCCGTAACCGGCGGCACCGTCTCCAAGGTGTACACCGTCACGGTCGCAGGGGACACCGTCAAAATTGAGGCAAACAAGGACACTGTTGTCAGGAACAATGGTTTCTCCGTTACCGTTACTGCAAAGCCCAACACAGATTACATCCTCTGGATTGAGGGTTCGAAGGGAGTTGCGCAGCCTCCGGTAATAAAAGCAAACCAGGATAAAGTACTTGATGGAAGTCCCGTGGCTGCATGGTACGAGATCTCTTCCGGTACTTACGTCATAGATGACACAGCAAATGCTAACAACTATGCATTAATTACGACTGGTAGCTCCGGCACTCGCACGATTGGTTTCGCCACGAATCAGAGTACCACCGACCAGACCTACACGATTCGTGTTCAGCAGAATGAATCCTACACCACTGCAAAGAACGACAAAGTGAAGGTTAAGGTCGAGAAGGGTGACGTAACCGTTACCGCATCCGGTGACGCTTCGTACTTCCTTGGTGAGGAAATTATTCTCACTGGTACCAACACTGAAAGTGGCACCACCTACATGTTCCTTACCGGACCCAACCTGGAACTCAATGGACAGAACTTTGACGGAGGGGAAGTGAGTACTGGTGATAAAGCCAACTTTACCCAAGCCACCGTTGAAACTGATGACACGTGGGAGAAGAAATGGGATACTCGGGATGCAAACCTTGATGCAGGTACCTACACTATCTATGCGTTAACAGATGCATGGGATAAGAGTGACCTTTCGGATGCAACCTATGCAACTGTATCCATTGTTATCAAGAAGCCGTTCATAACTGCTACCACCAGTGCTGCGACCGTCGCAAAGGGCGACGATCTCCACATCACCGGTACTGCAGAAGGTGATCCCTCCAATGTCTACATCTGGGTACTTGGCAAGAACTATGTTACAGCCGGAGTAGGCGAGTCTGTAGAGGATGATGCAACTTTTGACTACAAGTTCAAGACTTCCTCTTCAACCGCAGCCGGGCAGTACTTCGTGGTTGTTCAGCACCCGATGTACAACGGAGCCCAGGATGTCATAGCAGTTGGCGATGTAGTCACCAATGCTATCAGTGAGATAGATCTCTTCAAGCTTACCGGTGCTAAGAGCCTTCAGGGCTCCGATGCAGCTCAGGCACTTGTCAAGGCTATCGACTCTCCGAACATCGATGATACCTACTACAAGCTCACCTTCATGGTCGAAGAGCCGTGGATCATCATCGACGCAATCGGCGACCGCTATGTTGGCGAGACCTTCACGATCACCGGTACGACCAACTTCGCTGTTGGCGACGAGATGATCATCGAAGTAGTCTCTTCATCATTCCAGCCCACCGAGAAGACTCAGAGCAGCGGATTCAGCGGTGCATCCGGCACTGTCCTTGTTACCGAGAGTGACGACGGCAATGCATTTGAGTTTGCAGTTGACGCATCCAACTTCAAGCCCGACGAGTACATCGTCAAGGTAGAAGCTGTTGAGGCAGACACCACTGCAACCCAGGTCTTCAACGTTCTGAAGGCAGTCCCGACCGCAGAGCCTACCGAACAGCCGACCGCACAGCCGACCGCACAGCCCACTGCAGAGCCTACCGAGGAGCCCACTCCTGAGGCAACCGCAACTCCGGGCTTCGGTGCACTCGTTGCACTGATCGGCCTTGGCGCTGTTGCAGCACTGGTTCTCCGGAAGGACTAACCCCCCCCAATTTTTCTTTTTCTTGTGTCCGGCACGGTCGGACGTTATTGAAGCATTCGCCTTAAAAGAAGAGATTTATCTTCTTCCGGCTCCAAAGTCCGTTTATTGTAATGGATACACTGGAGTTTTGGAATGAATCTTCTCGTACAACATGTTGATGTCAGCAATCGTGGTGCATTGATGCACAAGAGTGATGCCCGCAGTCTCGGCGTCGTCGACGGTGACCGGATACGCATCGTAAACCCCGCGAACGGCAGGTCCGAATCGGTGATCATCGATACCACGCCTTCTCTCGTTGAAGAAGGGCATATCGGCGTCTACTCCCTGACCTTTAGCGATATCAGCATCGACGACGGCCAGGAGGCCGAAGTGTTCGAATCCCTTCCGCCGGCATCCATCCGTACCATCAGGAAGAAGATGGACGGGAAGAAGCTCTCAAAAGACGAGATTTACGAAGTCGTCACCGATATCGTCGTTGAAAATATTTCACAGATTGAACTCACCGCCTTTGTGACCGCCTCCTATATTCATGGTCTTGACATGGACGAGGTCGAATACCTCACCCGGGCGATGGTGGATACCGGTGACTCGCTTGAGTTCAGTACAAAACCGGTGGTCGACAAGCACTCCATAGGCGGAGTGCCGGGAAACAAGATCACGCTGATCATCGTGCCGATTCTTGCCGCCGCTGGCCTCAAGGTCCCGAAGACCAGTTCGCGTGCGATCACCGGCGCCGGTGGGACGGCCGATCTGATGGAGGTTCTTGCCCCGGTGGAGTTTTCCGCCGCCGAAGTCCAGGAGATGACGGAGAAGGCGGGTGCGGTGATCGTCTGGGGCGGGGCGACTAATATTGCTCCCGCCGATGATCGGATCATCAATGTCGAGTACCCGCTGAAGATCGATGCCCGCGGACAGATGATTGCAAGTGTCATTGCCAAAAAGAAAGCCGCCGGTGCGGATATCGTCGTCATCGACATCCCGGTCGGCAAGGAAGCCAAGGTTGAATCGCTGCAGGAGGCGAGAAAACTCGCCCGGGAGTTTATCGAGATCGGTGAACGTCTTGACCTCGAGGTGGAGTGCGCCATCACCTTCGGTGATCTGCCCGTCGGACGCACCATCGGGCCGAACCTGGAGGTCGCCGAGGCGCTGCGGGTTCTCGAAGGTTCGAAGTCACCCGGTTCTCTGGTCCAGAAGAGTCTTGCGATTGCAGGCATCGCCCTTGAGATGGCGGGCAAAGCGGCAAAAGGAGATGGAGAAACTGTTGCCCGTGAAATCCTGGAGAGCGGGCAGGCCCTTGAAAAGATGAAGGAGATCATCGCCATCCAGGGAGGAAATGCCAAAATAACGGCTGAGGATCTGAAACCCGGTGAATATTATGCCGAGGTTCCGGCCCCGGCCGATGGGTATGTCATCACCATCGCAAACAGGGGGCTCATTACCATCGCCCGACTCGCGGGTGCGCCCAATGACAAGGGTGCAGGCATCTGGCTGCACGCGAAGCGCGGTTCGCAGGTGAAGAAGGGAGATTCCATAATGACCATCTATGCCGATAACGAGCAGAAACTCAAAAATGCCCTGGAAGAAGGGCGGCGCCTGATGCCAATCCTGGTGGAAGGAATGCTCATTGACCGACTTCCCTCAGATACGCTGCACTTCAACCGAATGGACTAACATCCATAAAAAAAATTAATTTGTATGGATATTCGCCGTACAGTTCTGGCTCTGGTGGTTCTTCTCTGCCTTTGCAGTGCCGTCCAGGGGGTGTCGCTCCGGGTTACGGTGGTGGATGACGACTCCGGGGATCCCCTTTCGGATGCAAACATCTACATCGAGGGGACCTACGAAGGGGAGACAAACTCCGGGGGGGTTTATACCTATGAACATTCGCTCAACGATTCGTTCAGGATGGGAATAGAAAAGATGGGGTATATCGGCTGGCAGTCGATGGTCTCTGCCACCCAGACAAATATTACCGCCGAACTTTCCCGGAAGGCCGTTACCCTGACGGTCTCCCTCTATGATGCCGATACCCTGGAACCGGTGGGCGGCATACTCGTGAAGGTCTCGGGTGAGGATTATCTCTCAACTGATTCGAGCGATGCGGCAGGAGACGCCGTTTTTGAGGTGAAGGCGGGGATGCAGTACAGCGTCGATGTCAGCGCCTCGCACTATGAACCGTTGAATCGGATCGTGGAGATGGGAAATGAGGCGAAATTCGTCGACTACCGTCTTATCCGGGATGACATCTTCGTCGTTGAGGTGACGGATGCGGAGTCCGGCGGTCCGCTTGCCCAGGCCGATGTCTACATCGATGAGAAGCTTGTTGGTGAGACGGGGGCGGACGGGCGGGTGACCGCCTATGTGGAACGTGGTCGCACCTATCCGGTTTCGGTTGCGAAGGAAGAATATGCTCCCTTTACCGATCAGCTGTATATTGACAGTGATCTTCTTGTTTACTCTGTTTCGCTTTCCAAAGCCCTCTATCCGGTTGCGATATCGGTCTATGAGCCGGACAAAACGCCCATCGAGGGTGCCGGGATCTATATCGACGGCGCATATTACGGAACGACGGATGCCTTCGGCCGTTCGGGCATTGCAAACCTCATCGCCGGCACCCACGATGTGGAGGTCCGTGCCGGCGGATTTGAAACGGTAACGCGGGAGGTTATGGTCGACGTTTCTGTCGAGGACATCATCATCCAGCCCGAATTTGCCATGGCGACGGTTTCCATTCTCGCCGAAGAGGTGGATCACACGCCTGTCGAAGGTGCGACCGTCCGTGTAGACGGGGCCTTTGCAGGATTAACCAATGAGGCGGGCCTTCTGGAAACCGAGCTTCGCACAAATGCCGTATATGACGTTTCGCTGACCCTGGATGGATACAATGACGCATCGGTTGAGGAGCGTATACCGAAAGGCACAAGTGAGTATCAGATTGTCATACCCATGGAAAAATCCCTCAACATGGGTCTCATCATCGTGGTCGGAGGAATCCTTATAATCGGTGTCGCCGGTATCATGGGCGTCAGACACCTCAGAAACAGGCCTGGTAAACGTAATCCCCAGAAGAAAAATCAACTGTGATTATTTCTTCTAAAACAGCTATTTCCCCTCTTTTTTTCGAGAAAATATTTATCCTTTCAATTAAGAGAATGTATTAAATACACTGTCTGCATGTCAAATACATAAAGAAGAGCTCCATGAAGGCAAAATTTATATGTGCCCTTCTCCTGGCATTGTTTGTCGTCTGGCCCGGGTGTGCGCTGGGCGACGAGGATGTCACCGTGAGTGTCACAGGGAGTCCCGGTCACGGCGACTGGCTCATTGCGGGAGATGATGTGGCGGTCATCACCGTGAAGGTTCACACAGTAGCGGAGACGGTGAGCGAAGTGCGGTTTGACTGTCCCGATGCCGCTCTCTACGGCGATGTGGATAGAGGTTCGGCAACAGAAGTACCCTACCGGACAACGTTTTCCACGACAAAGGGCGGACGCGTTCCCCTCCGTATTGGCATATCCTATCTGAACGAAACAGGAATTCCTGCCGAATATGAAACTCTGTACTATCTCGACGTAGATCACAACAGTCCGTACAGGATACGAAGCATCGATTTTTCGCCGGAAGCAGGGGTGTATGAACCCGTTCCTATTACCGTTGTCATGGAGGATACCTATGGAAATATCATTGATTCCAGGTACGAGGATGATGTCGGCGATGCAACTCCTGAGAGTGTGCTCATGTATGGAACAGTGAGTGATCAGGCCGGATTTTTTGATGGTACTACATACGGGCATGAATCCGTCGTCTGTTATACCGAGACGGATGGAGCATGTGAGGCGACCTACCGGACCGGGACAAAGGCGGCAGAGTACCTGATTCATATCATCCCGGATGCCATGGGGGGAGAGGATGAATGGATACGGATAAGGGCCAGTTCCGATGGAGAACCGGCAACGATGTCGTTGGCCGTTGACCCGTCGAAAGGCAGTCCGTCAGTACCTGCACCGGTCCCCGCAGATGGCACGAGCAGGTATTCTGTCGTATTCTCCCTTCTGGACCGGTATGGCAATCCGTGCGGGTTGACGCCTGTGCGGATCTCCACCAGTGCAGACGGAACTGTTCAGGAACTTCTCACCACACGGGACGGGACGGTCTATGTATCCTATGGGCCACAGAATTCGGCAGGCATGGTCACTATAACCGCCGAATCGGTTCTCAACTCATCCGTCTCATGTTCTACGGACCTGACCTTTGCGAGCAGTGACCCGGTGACGATGGTGCTGACGGCAAATCCCGAGTCGATGCCCAGCAGCGATGTGGACGGAGCCCCCCTCGCAGAGGTGATGGCAAAGGTCATGGATATCGGCGGCAATCCTGTTGCCGGGCAGACGGTCCTTTTCAGCATCTATCACCCGGCGTACCCCTCCTGCCAGGTGGCACAACCGTACCTGACCGAAACGTCCGTTTTGACCGATGAAGACGGCATTGCTTCGGTGACCTTTGTGCCGGGAACGTTCAACCCCGCCCCCGGCATGCCTGATCATGTGACGGGAACTCCTTATGAAGAGACGGCACTTGGAACGTGCACAGTAACCGCACTCTGGGAAGGGGTGTCGCGGGATATCGACCTTGAGTGGAGAAATTACCCCTATCTGAGGGTTGAGACCAATTTGTCTGCGGATACGGTGGTCGTCAATGACACCATCGACGTCACCATCAGCCTGATAGGCGACGGATGGGCGCTGCAGCCTGACCCGGTGGATGTCGTGGTGGCGGTCGACCGGTCGGGGAGCATGCTCTTTGATGACACGGACAGGATGGTCTATGAGATGGGGGCGCTCGGTGTCTTTACCTCCCGCATGGCCGAAGGGCGTGACCGCATTGGTATGGTCACCTTCGGAAGTTCCGGGTACTGCGATTCACGGTGGGGCAAACCAGGAGCGGATTACAGCTGGAATGATGATGCAGCATATGTTGCAGCCCACTATCCGGCCTCGCCGAAGACCTATGCCGACTATGCAACGCTGGACCTTTCCCTGACAGGTATCCAGGCCGATGTCTCGGCTGCAGTCGACGGGATTGTACCCTGGGGTGGAACGCCGATGCGGTATGCCCTCTATACTGCATTCCAGGAGATCGAATCGAACGGACGGGATGATGCCGTCCGTGCGGTCATTCTCCTCTCCGATGGTGACTACAACTGGTATGGCGACCCGCTCGCCCGGGGCACCGGAAAGACTCCGGCACAGAAGAGCCCGACTGACAAGAATTTCTTTACGGATGGTACCGAGAAATTCACCATCTTCGATGACCTCGGACCGGTACAGGACCTGAGCGAATATGCCGCCGGTGCCGATATACGGATATATTCGATCGCCTATGC
>JAENZA010000189.1 GCA_016841485.1 Methanobacteriota archaeon | reverse complement strand
GAAAGGAGTGTGGAAGGAATGATACCTGCGGATCACCCCCGGTACGCCTCGCTGCTCGCGCGGGAAAAGATGGCGGATGCGGTGAGAAGCGGCATGGTCGTCATCGAGGGCGCCAGCGCCCACGGGCGCGGGGAGGCGTTTGACTGCCTGCTCGGCGAACGGACGACCCCGGGCGCGGCCCGTGCCGGGAAGACGGCGGCGGCATTTCTCATCCGGGCCGCCCGGCCCGTCATCTCGGTGAACGGGAATACCGCCGCCCTTGCCGCAGGCGAGATCGGTGCCCTTGCCCGTGCCTCCGGTGCGCTGGTCGAGGTGAACCTCTTTCACCGCACCGATGAGCGGTTGGAAAAAATCACCCGCCACCTGGAGGAGCACGGGGTTTCCGTTCTGCAGGGAACGGCAGAACGCCTGCTGCCTCTCTCCCATGACCGGGCACTCTGTCTGCGGGGGGGCATCTATGCCGCCGATGTCGTCCTTGTGCCCCTGGAGGACGGCGACCGGTGTGCGGCCCTGGTGGCGATGGGAAAGACGGTGATTACCATCGATCTCAACCCCCTGTCACGGACCGCTCGGACCGCCACCGTCACCATCGTGGACGAACTGACCCGGGCACTCCCGGTCATCACCCGGTCCTGCGGGGAACTGAGCGCCCAGGAGGCCGACGAACTTATCCGGGACCATGACAACACCCGCCTCCTGCGCGAGGCGATGGCGACGATGAAGGAGACACTGACCCATGCTGTGGATTGAAAAATACCGCCCGAAAACGTTTGCCGGGATTATCGGCCAGGAGAAGGTCATCGCTCATCTGGAAGGGTTCGGGGAGAAGGGATCGGTCCCGCACCTGCTGATGACCGGACCGCACGGAACGGGAAAGAGCTGTGCGGTCGAGTGTCTTGCCCGGACCCTGTACGGGGATTTCTGGCGGGAGAACCTGAGTGTCATTGCAACGGGGGCGCTCTTCAGGAACGGACGGGCCTATCTCGAGGAAGAGGAAAAATTCGCCCACCTGTACAGGAAGGACCTGAGTGTCATCAACAATTTCAAACGGATTGTCAAGTGGTATGCTTCCATCCAGCCCCTGAACGCCGAGTTCAAACTCATCGTCTTCGATGAGGCGGAGATGTTGACCTTCGAGGCACAGCAGGCACTGCGCCGGATCATGGAGCGGTACTCCGACACCTGCCGGTTCATCTTCCTGGCCCGCACCCAGAGCGCCATCATCCCGGCCATCAGCTCGCGGACGCTGCTGCTCTTCTTCCGGCCCCTCCCGGAGGAGCTCATCATCCGGCACCTGACCGGCATCTGCCGCGCCGAGTCCGGCGTCTCCACTCAGGTCGAGGCATCGGAGATCGAACTCATCGCCACATCGGTGCGCGGGGACATGCGCTCCGCCGTGATGTATCTCCAGATGGCGATGGATGCATCGATTACGGACAATATCGAGAATTTTTCCGAGTCGGAGACGAAAAATATCACCAAGACGCTCTTTGCCGCCCTGCAGAACGGGGATTTTGAGGGGGCAAAGAGCATTGGCGAGATGCTGGTGCTGGAATACGGGCTCTCGGGCCGGGAAGTAATGGGAGAACTGAGAATGGCGCGCAAGCGTGAATTCAATCACCCGCGGATTACGCTTGCCATCGCCGCGGCCGATGAAAAAATGAGGGATGCGGGCAATGAGTTCGTGCAGCTCAATGCCCTCTTTGCAAACATTATTGCAGAGTATCCCCGTCTGGGTTAACGGGAGAGGTACTCTTTCATGACCCGTTCCTTCTTTTGACGGGCTCTCTCGGCGGCACGTTCAACGCAGGCCTTCATCTCGTCGAAGTCACGTGCTTTGGTGTCTACCACTTTTTTCACCGGCGTGTATGCCGATTCCCTGAACCGGGGCAGAAAGTCGTGCATCTCGCCGTCTATCAGCAGTTTGGAGTCGGACGGTCCTTCGGTTACATAGCCGATCTCCTTCATGACGACGCCTGCTGAGGAGACGACGCGGACGATCTCCTCTGCCGCCTCCGGGGGTGCGACGACGAGAAGCGCGTCGAGCGAGACGCCCAGGTGATCGATTTCAAGGGCGTCGAGCATGTCCCGGACGGCGGGGTTGATCAGGGATCTCAGCGGCGTCTCGTCCACGACGATGCGGCACCCGGCGGTCTCGGCCATCTCGTACACGTCCCCCCGCAGGCCGCCGTTCGTCACGTCCGTCATGGAGTGAATATCTGTCAATACATCGCTTTCCAGGAGCGCCTCGCTTGCCCGGAGGAAGTGCAGGTTGATCGTCTCCTCGACGACCTCGGGGAAGCCTGAGTAGAGGCCCGCCGTTGCGATGGTGCCGCCGCCGGCCCCCTCGGTCATCAGGAGGATGTCGCCGGGCACGGTT
>JAENZA010000188.1 GCA_016841485.1 Methanobacteriota archaeon | reverse complement strand
CGCGGGGGTGCGGACCCGGGGTCGTAGAGGCCATACCTTCGCATCTGCCCCTGATTGCAGAACGTTTATTTCTCCACCGACTGATGACTGTTCAGGTGAAGCAATGATAGAATGGATCATCGGAGGCGTCGTCCTCCTTGTCCTTGTCGTACTGGTCCTCTGGTTTATAGGCATCTACAACAAGTTCCAGTCGCTGAAAAACTCCTCGGAGGCCACCCTCGGCCAGATCCGTGTGGCGATGAAGAAACGCCTCGATATGATCTCCCAGCTCCTGGGTGCGGTGAAGAGCTACGCCACCTTCGAGAAGGAGACGCTCGAGGGCGTCACCCGTATGCGGGCGGGCGTCGGGCAGGCAGGTCCCGGCGACCTAAACGAGATCGAAGCCGAGTCACGCTCGATTCTCGGGCGCCTCTTTGCCGTGATGGAGAACTATCCCGACCTCAAGACCTCGGCAACCGTCACCGACCTGATGGGTTCCGTCAAGGGCATAGAGGACGAGATCGCCCGCCAGCGGTATACCTACAACAATATCAGCGAACAGTACAACACGATGTGCGACACCATCCCGTCGAATTTCGTCGCTTCGTTTGCCCACTTTACCAAACTCGAATACCTGAAGTTCGAAGAGAAGATCGAAGAAGTCCCCGAGATAAAATTCTGAGTTGAACCGCCGTGGAAGAGAAGCAACAAATCGTCGTGGTCGTCCTCGTGGCACTGGTGATAGCACTGGTCGCCATCGGGGGTGTCCTCTCCCTGTCCATTTTTCCGGGCGGCGGCCCGCTCGTGGTCGACACCTACACCGCCGCCTGGCAGCACGACGGCACGCTCACCGAGGAGTATGTCTATGCGGTGGCAAACAGCGGGCAGTACCGGATGCTCTTTCGGGCCTGGGACGCCCCGCTGGTGACCCAGGCCATGGGTTCGCCGTCCGTCGAGATCACCTCCGTGACCCCGGCAGAGGGGACCATCGGGTATGCGATCGACTCCTTCGGGCGGGTCTCGACCTACGGCGATACTCCCGCGACGCCGGGCGATATCGCGACGATCGGTTCCCTGGGAAGCAATGAGGTGGGGATGTATTACCCTGCGTATTTTGCCGCGGGGAACTATGCTGTAGACTACACCTTCCTCGTCCACCCCCCGGTGGAGTATGACGACACGGTCGCCCACCTGAACCTTCAGTTTGCCGACGACCACGTGCCCTACCGGCAGGTAAGCATCACCATCCCCGACACCTACGTCCAGGACCTCTATGTCCGGCCCGTGTCGATGACCGTCGAGCAGAGCGGTGGGGAGTATCATATTACCGGAAGTGCGGGCGAGGACGAGCTCATCGAAGTGGAGATGCTCCTCGATACCGCGTTTCTTGCAGAGATCGACGGGTTCCCGACGAAGATGAACGATGTCAGGGGCCAGACCGAACGGGCGAACTTCCTGTACACCCTCCCGCTCCTCTTTGCGGGGCTGCTGCGCATCGTCGGCATAGTCCTCGTCCTTGCCGTGCCGTTCGTTTTCTACCGCATCTACCTGACCCACGGGACCGAGAAGGAGGCAACCGTGCCGGAGCACCTGAGCTTTGTCCCGGACCCCGAGCTCAAGCCATGGGTGGTGAACCTGATCTTCAAGGGCGATGCGGTCGATTTCGATGAGAACGGGTTCTACGCGACACTCCTTGACCTCCATCGCCGCCACCTGATTGAGATCGGCGCCAAGGGGGCCGACGGCGGCTATCCGATACGGGTGAAGGTAACATCGAGTGATGATGCCTATGAACAGCGTGTCTTAAACTTCCTCTGGAACGCGGGAGAGGACGGCGTCCTGAATACCGCCACCTTCAGCGCTTTGGCAGAGGGTGCAAAGCTCGGCAGCTCCTCCTCCGAACAGCGGGTGCTTTCCCTCCAGGCATCGATTACGGCCCTGACCGGGATGGTCGATGCCTCGATTATCCCCCGGTATATCGAGGAAGGCCGGACCCGGCTGGTCCCGGTCGCCCTCCTCGGGGGATTTCTCCTCCTCCTTGCCATCCTCGTCCTGGTGATAGCGCCCCATACCATCGCCCTGAGTGTCCAGGCATCGATCCTCGGCATCGCCGTCCTCCTCCAGGCGGGCATTGCGGTCGTGTTTCCCACGACCCTCTTCGGGCGGTGGAAGGACGACTACTACGCAGAAAAGCTCCGCTGGGACGCGTTCGGGCGCTTCCTCTCGGACTCGGCGCAGATTAAAAAGTATGCCCCTGAGGACCTCTTGATGTGGGGTGAGTGGCTGGTCTACGGGACAGCGCTCGGCCTCGGCGACAAGGTGGAAGAGGCGATGCGTGCCCTCAACGTCGATATCCGGCAGGCGGGCATGCCCCTCTACTCCAGCGTGCACATCATGTTCATCCCGGTCGC
>JAENZA010000187.1 GCA_016841485.1 Methanobacteriota archaeon | reverse complement strand
GTTCGCGGGCCTCTTCCCGCCGCACGAACTCCTCCCATGCGTGCCCGAGAGCCGTGCAATAGGCGAGCTCTTCTTCGACCGATCTCTGCCTCTTTTCCCTCTCTAAAACAGCCTCTCTCTTCCGGGCAATCTCTCCGTTGATCCGGTCGTACTCCCCCAGGCTCTTCTTCACGCTACGAATCTGCACCTCAACGTCTTTTAACTCCGACACCAGGGTATTGATCTGTTTCTTCTTCCCCCTGACCGCATAGATCTCCTCCGCTGAACCCGTAAGAGAGGTTGAAACCTCCCGGACAGGGAAGTTCCCGGCACCTGCAGCGACCAGTCGATCCCTGACCTCCTCCCGCCCGAGCGTCGAGAACTCCTGCAGCTCATCGAGCCCGAAGGCACAGACGTTCTCGTAAAAGGCCTGGTTGCATGAACCAAGCAGGGATGAGAGCGTCGAGTCGTTCGCAGGGGAGCCGTCGGCATAGGTGAAAGAGGGACTGCCCCGGACCCCTGTACGGGAGAGGACGTACTCCCGGTTGTCCTCCCCCAGGATCTCCAGCCGCCCCCCGATCGTCCCGCCGTTGAGCGGGGTGTAATGGTTCAGATCCCTCCTTCTCCCATCTGGAAAGCCATAGAGCATCCGGCGGATGAACGCAAGCAGCGTCGTCTTTCCTGCCTCGTTCGGGCCGACGACTACCGTCAAGCCTTCGCTGAACCCGGTGGACGGCTTCCAGTTGTGGAACTTTCCAAAACCATCGATATAAAGGGAGGAGATCTTCATGCTCTCCCTCCTTCGGCCAGCCGGGAGAGAAGCAGGGCCTCGGCTTCACGGATGATCGCATTGAACTCCTCATCATCCGGCTCGGTCGTGTATGCCCGGGCATACGATTGATAGAGCGAGGAGATCGCTCCTCTCAAGCGGTCGCGTTCACTCTCCCCAAGTCTCGCCGCATCGCTCCGCCTGCAGATCTCCCCGAGGATGTTGCCATGGCGAAGGACCGTTTCACGGTCGATGACGGGGACTGTCCGGCAGATGATCCGCTCGGGGTAGACCGGGTACCGGCCGGCCGGTGGATCCTCGATGAGCCGATCTGTGAGTGCAACGATCCCGCCGTCCGCGACGAGTTCGCGGTGAAGCGTCGTCACACCGGTGAGGATGATCCGGCCGAGAACAGGAACTCCACTCCCATCAGAGGCGATGGCAAGCTCCCTCCGTATCCCTTCCTCGAGGATCCCGAGATCTTCGGAGCCGCTGGCATCGATCTCGATCTTCTTCCAGAGATACCCGCCGGTCCTGACGACGTCAACCGTCGCGGTGCCGTCCGCACCGACCGTCACGAGCCTGCACCCCCGCTCGCCGGCCTCTCCCATATCACGCCCCTGGGGGTTGCCGGCATAGATGATAGGCGAATCCCCGACATCAAGGACCGTGGGCTGATGGATATGGCCCAGTGCCCAGTAGTCGTACCCGCATCGCCTGAGATCCTGGATGCTGCACGGGGCATACGGTTCATGGCCCTGACCGCCCCCGACGCTGCAATGGAGGAGGCCTACCGTGTAGGGCCAGTCCTTCTCGCGTGCAGGAAACTGCTCTGCAAGGTTGTCGCGCGTATGGGCCGAGGCAAAACTCATCCCTACGATCGCCGCAAGAGGCCTGCCTTCCCGGTCGCGATGGATGACGACCTCCGGCTCTCTGGAAGAGAAGATGAAGGCGTTCTCCGGCATCGCGATCGAACGCGACCACGCGTCATCGGGGTCATGGTTGCCGCGGACGATGTATGCAGGGATGTTGTTCTCGCCGAGTCGCCTGAGCCCCTCTTTGAACTGGAGCTGCGCCCGGACATTCTGGTCGACACTGTCGTAGACGTCGCCTGCAACCAGCAGGAAGTCAACCGCTTCCCGGATACAGAGATCCACTATCTCTCTCCAGGCACGGTAGGTTACATCGGCCAGATCGGCAGAGGTCTCCGGACTCATTCCGGGGAGGCTCATGACCCGGCTTCCTAGGTGGAGATCTGCTGTATGCACGAAGCGAAAAGGGTGAGGAGAGCTCTGGAGGGAGGGAGGCATACGGGAGTATTTATCAGGGGTTGATATAAAAGAATTCATCTCGTCTCCTTGATCGAGTATCTTTGGCGCTTCCTCCATCGCTCTTTAACCCATCTCGATCGCCAGTTGAAAGACAAGAATAGCAACACATTTCCCTCCCCTCAAATACCGGCTACTAAGGGTACCCGCTGGCGAAAATATCTATATACCCAGGAATGTTTGTTAGAACATCCTGTAAGTTCCACCGCCAGCCGGAACGGTGGTCCGATATCTCCCCGATCCATGGCTGGCATGGATGACGAGCACGGCCTATGAAAAAATTCCGTCAGGATGAGATCGAGTATCTGGCGCACCCCGAGAGGTTTACCTTCGACTA
>JAENZA010000186.1 GCA_016841485.1 Methanobacteriota archaeon | reverse complement strand
TCCGCTGGTCGGGGACCTCCACCGAGCAGACGTCCCCCGGGCGGACCCGGACGGCGCTCCAGGTCTCGATCTCTCCCGTCCTGATGACGGATCTGTCCGCGAGAATCGAGGCGGCCCGCAGCCGGGCTTCCTCTTCGGTAACGATCTCGGGGTACGTGCGGGAGACCTCGATCACCACCGGCCGCGGAGCGTTGTACCGGACCTGGAGGGCGAGCTGGGCCGCCAGGTCCTGGATGGCCACCGCGCCGGCGGAGGCTCCGGAACCGTAGTAGATCACGACCCGGTTCACCTCCATCCGTCCGTCTTCCTCGAACCGGGCGTCGACGTACTGGCCTGCCCGGAAATTGCGCGGCGAGACGTTCGTCTCCTGGAGGCGGAAGAAAAACTTCCCCTCGTCGTTCGCCCCCCATTCTTCGTTCAGGCTCATCGTCGCGACCTGGGAGAGCACCGAATCGAGGGCCTCGCCCTTCCAGGTCTGCGAGACCACAATATCGTTCGTGAGATCGACCAGGGCGTCGTCCCAGACAAGCGGGGTCAGGGTCGTGATGAGGTCCTGCACGAGGTCGCGGAGCCCGGTCGAAACGTAGGTCTTGTAGACCGTGCGGCGCTTCAGCCAGAAGTCGAACGACAGGAGGTCGAGAAGGGTCGTATGTTCCTTCGTCCGGACGTCGATGACGAACCCCCCGAACCGGAGCTCGGCAGGTCTGCGGATCGTCGGCGCGGCGTAGAGCTGGATCGAGGTGTCGCGTGGCGTGCTGTTGGCGATCGCGCCGCCCGGGTCGTGCACCTCGACGGTTCCTCGCCGGGCGAACCGGAGATACGCATCCTGCACCTGCACTCCTATGAGTCGCGGGAGGAGGCCGAGCGACCCATGCATCACCCACCACTGCGATCCAGCCTCCCTTGGAGTTATCACCCGGCTAGGCCAGATATTGAAATCTGCCCTGTTGAAATTCCCCCGGTTGAAGTTCGTCACTTCTCAGCTGCCTCCGTGACGTCCTTCGTGATCTCCTGGAACGCCGGCACCTTCGCGATCGCCGTCGCCGCCGTCAACGCCTCGACCTGCTCCACCAGAGCGGCGATGATCTGGTCCTTGCTTGGCCGTGTATCGGGCGCAGGGGTGATGTCCCGGCGTGAGACAAGGGTGCCGTCAGGATCGATTTTGCAGTATTCATCGTAGTCCCGGTTGCCGGGGCAGAGGGGGATACTGGCCCCGTCTGAGCGGCGGATGCAGATCTCCTGCCCGGCCTCGACCAGGACTTCGTAATCTTCCGGTTTAAAACGTGGTTCGTCCATGATTACAACTCCGCGCTGAAGGCGATTTTTCCGTTTCCAGACCCGTTTGCAGTAACCACTCCAGTATCTCCTACCGCTGATCCAGTCGCGGCACTATGGCGGACTATGATTTGATTCCCCATCATCCCGTCGATGGTACTCGCTGTGACAGCAGCCCCCGCTCCCGCGACGTTAATGTAGAGATTTTGAGCCACTAAAGTAGGGGTTGTTCTCATCTGCACAGGCAAGGAGATTAATGACCTGAAACTATTCGGAGATCCAAGGGCATACAGAACAGCCGTCCCCATGATACCCCAGGGATTTTCCTTCTCCAACGGGAAGTAATACCGCTGGCACAGCGCCAGTTCCTCTGCATACGAGCGAGGGGCGAACGGGAGCGGTTTGTCACCGATGTTCAGCTGGACTTGGGCGAGATCGAACGAGCCCGACTGGTTGCCGAGAGAGTCGGTGCGAGCATTATAGCTGGATCCGCCATCGAACCAAAATTGAAGAGATAAATAGCCATCATCTGCCGTCCCGAGAGTCTTCCCCGCTATCGAAGGGACATCGAGAGTCACTGTGAATTTTTGCCACGACGTCGTTAATGACAATTTCTCGACACCAATCGGATCGGACCCAGAGGGGGTTCCTCCCGTCCCATAGTTTCGGAACAACTCGAGTGAGAGATCCTTATCATCATCGGCTTTCGCATAGAATGAGGCCGTCACAGTCTCCCCGGCGAAGGATCGGCTCGATTTGATTTTGCTCGCCCTCACATAGTAGTCACTTGCTCCTCCCCCCGAGACAAATGTGTCTCGATGAAAGAATCTAGGCTCATGTGAGACCTCAGTCTGCCCGATGGAGAATACCTGCTGGGATGCCGATCTCGAAGATGCACCTCCCCATACGACCGTCCAGCGATCAGCAGAATATGCCGAGATAATAGGATCAGGGAAACTCACCCCACGCTGCCAGATATCGAAATTTCCGTGGATGATGGCGTTCCGGTGCAGGCCGTCCGGCAGGTCGGCCCACGCCGGGTTCGCGCCCGGACCGCCGGTCTGGAGGATCTGCCCGGCAGTATCGGGGTTCAGCACCACCCACGCGGTCCCGTTGTGGAAGATGATGTCCCCCTGCGTGCCCTCGGGCAGAGCGTTGCTCTGCAGCG
>JAENZA010000185.1 GCA_016841485.1 Methanobacteriota archaeon | reverse complement strand
CACACGATACCGGCACCCGCTGGCTGAACGAGAACGGGATGTTCGTCTTCAATGCGAGCTCGCCGGCACAGTTCTGGGCGAAATGGATGGAATTTTCACTCGTCGGAATTGCCGAAAAGATACGGTGCCCCACGCTGGTCGGTGCCGGCGCGATCGATCATATCGAGCCGGGCGGGGTGCAGGCGAAGGCACTCTACGACCACCTCACCTGCGAGCGGGAACTTATGGTATTCTCCGACGAGTACGGTGCCGGGTCGCACTGCCAGTTTGGTGCGTTCGCGCAATCGTTTGCCGCCAAGTTCGACTGGCTCGACGATACGATGGGAATGAACGGTTAGGGGGGCCGGAACGGGAGCCCGTTCCGGGGAAGAATAGGGATATCGCCCCTCTTTTTCGGAGTCTCCCGGCAGCTACCGGCGAACACGGTATCCGGCTGCCGTGAGAATATTGATGAGGGCGTCATCCCATTCCGTGCCGCAGAGCCCGTTCAACGTCGGTTGCACCCGTTCCCAGAGCCGGCTGAGTTCGTCATTTTCCGGGAGGAACGTTGTCTGATACATCACACGTCCGGCCCTTTTGCCCTGTGAATCGAGGATGAGAAGACGCCAGCAGCAGTAATCGCGGCAGATGTCGGGGCGTGTCAGGTGGACCGTACACCATGCCTTTCCCGTCTTCCTGTCAAATCTCAGAAAGGGGCATGCGTCCGGCAGTTCCTCGATGCTGCTCCTGTCCTCGAAGAGGGCGATCTTGTCCGGGTCGACCCGCACCTCATCTGCATCCCCGCTATAGGCGTTGTGGACGACAAAGGTGTAGTTGCCGCGCTCTTCGATAGTCTCGTGAACGTCCCGCATGTGGCTGCAGCAGCTGCCGCACTGACAGCACTTACACGCCATGGTGACCCCCTCCCTGGACACCGGACGGTTGGTGAACTGGCATGCTCATTATCCGGTAGTGCTCATCGCATTAATAAGATACCTGCCGGAGATCCGCCCGCATAAATGGTCCGGGAGAAGTGGATCGCAGAAGAGGACGCTGCACTACCTGAAGAAAAACGCTCGGGAAGGGAAGCCGTTCACGATGAACAAGCATGTGAGAGAACGAATAAGAGAATTGGGTTAAAATTCAATAGAACACTTTCTGATTTGTTACCTATTCTTATCTTGTAGCCGGTATTGTGAAGCGGAATGTCGATCCTCTTCCAACTTCAGATTCCACCCAGATTCGCCTGCCATGTCGCTTGACGATCCGTTCGACGATTTTGGGCCGAATTTCATAGTTGATGATAGTATTTTGAGATTTCCCAGATTTTACTCAATTGTCCTGCCTCTCCATGGCAGCATCCTGTTTTTCCTGCTCGGATTTTACCGTTTTGATGTTTCCTTGGAGAGATCTTTGATCCAGGACCGTCTCGTGATCTTCGCGATCATCGTTATATATCGAGGGGCTGATGGACACGCCCATGCCCGTAGGTGTTGCCAAGAAAGTGAAAGGCTTCTTCCTGAAGCCTTCAGCAACGTTCCAGGCCACGAGAACGGAAAGCCTGAGCAGTGCATTCCAGTATTACGTGATACTGCTCATCATCTTTAGCGTGCTGGTGTTCATCGTCTATGCCGTTGCATTCACAGCGTTCCCCGCCGTAATAAGCGGGCTATTACCCGCAGGGTTCGGGGCCGAACTAAGCCTGTTTTTGGTCTTCTCCCTCTTCGTGATCCAGCTTTACGGGATATTCCTGAGCGGACTTACGTATCATGTATTCGTGATCCTGTTCGGCGGGACACAGGGGGTGGTCCAGACTATAAAAACCGTCATGTACGCCTCAACGCCGCACTTTATCCTAGGATGGATCCCCATCATCTCAATCGTCGGGGCCGTCTGGACGTTGATCCTCATCATCATCGGAATACGAGAGAACCAGGAGATGCCGCTCGGCCGTGCCGTCCTGGTGCTCATCGTCCCACTAATACTTGGCCTGATCTCCTGGGGGCTTTTCGCCCTGGCACTGGGCCTGTTCTACCGCGCCCGCTTGCGTGCCCTGACCGGAATATGATGCTCGGCCGTAAGGGATGCGAAGGGGTTCGGTTTTAACGCTCGAGCATCCAGACCCCTCAAGTATCGTGCCAAAAACAGCGTCAGGACTTCCTGGAGGGCACCTCCCCACCTCAAGAGGGACAACTCCTTAGTGCAGGATCGCGTCGAGAGGGTGAGTGGCTGTTCACAGCAACACTAGAACAAAACCCCCACGGAGCCTTATCGATCATCTAAGTGTGTGATCCTCAGTAATCCGATCTACACACTGGTGATGAAAAGTCAGTACACCACTTGACCCCCACCCACGTATAACGATGCCTGCTTGGGGATCATGGTCAGGTGATGGATGTCAAATTTTTTCGTGTTATCTATAACCCAAAACGGTAATGCGAGGGATGGGATTCGAACCCATGGACCCCTGCGGGAGTGGATCTTAAGTC
>JAENZA010000184.1 GCA_016841485.1 Methanobacteriota archaeon | reverse complement strand
GGAGGCACCGTTCTCCGCCGGAAGCGGCCCCAGGCGTTTCTCCTCGCGGCCGATGCGGGTCACCTCTTCGGCAAGGGGGAAGGTCTGCCCGTCCGCCGGGCCGCCGAGGACGAAGAGGACCGGGGTCTCCCCCGCATACTCGCGGGAGACCATCCGGCGGGCCTCCTCGACCTGTTCGGCGAGTTCGCTCCCCTCGATATGGACGTCCAGGTTGGAGAAGAATCCGAGGTTACGGATGATCTCCTCGATGCCGCCGGGCCGGGTGGTGTATTTCCAGACGGGAAGGGACCCGCGAGAGGTGGCCCGCCCGAATCCCGCCTCCTTGGTGATGATGCCCGCGTTGAGCATCTTCTCCAGGTGCTTCTTGGTGTTCACGTAGGAGGTGCCGATCTCGGCGGCGATCTCCCTGGCCTCCTTCGGGTTGTGCTCGACAATCTTGAGGATGCGCAGGCGCACGGGGTTGGAGAGCACGTTGAGGTAGTCGGAGAGGTCTTCATAGTACTCCGGGTCCTCGGTCATCACCACGGTCTCTGCGTTTGCATACTCCTTCTCGTTCGGCATAGCTCTCACTCCGTTGTATGATATCCGGCGTCTGCATGCACCCGGACGACGACCAGGGTGATGTTGTCGGTCGAGGTGCGTGCGGCCTCTTCCAGGAGAATGCGTGCTGCCTCCTGTGCGCTTGCCGCCTCCCCTGCTGCCGTCATCGTCTGCCGGGAGACGTAGTCGTGCAGACCATCGGATGAGAGCACCAGGGTGTCGCCCGGACAGAGGGAGTGGACGCCGCAGTCGGCGATGAAGTCCGCCCCCAGTGAGTGCGTGATGATGTTTGACATCGGGTGGGAGGCGGCCTCCTCCAGGGTAAGAACCCCCTTATCCACCAGTCCCTGAACGAAGGAGTGGTCCCTGGTGAGCGGCCGGACCGTTCCCCTGCGTATGCGGGTGCAGCGGGAATCCCCGGTGTTGCAGAGGGTGACCTTCCCGTCGCCAAAATAGGCGGAGACAAGCGTCGTTCCCATCCCGGCACGCTTGCCGGTGGCCTGTTCCACGACGGCCTCGTGGGCGAGCGTATGGACTCTCCTCAGTGCCTGTGCCGCGGTTTCGTGGTCCCCTGCGGGAATGTCCGCCTTGCGTATGGTCTCCCCAAGGATGCGTATCGCAAGGGAGGATGCCACGTCCCCTGCCGCATGGCCGCCTATCCCGTCGGCGACGGCACAGACCAGTCCCTCACCCACCGGTGCGGCACACCATGCATCCTCGTTGACCGGCCGCACCCCGGCAATGGAGATGGCGCTGCACTCAAACCGTTCGCTGTTTCCTTCCTTTGGTCTCATCTGCCCGACTCGTAGTGAGGAGGAGATTGGTCTTCACCGGTAATAAATGTGGGAAATGGTACCGGTTGCATACAGGCACGCCGGCAAGAATACTCCCCGGCCTGCCGCACCTCTCACTTTGCCACTGCCGGTATCGGCGATATAGACGCCGGGGCTAAACCGGGACGCATGCAGGCGTAAAGAAAAGGGATCACTCTTCCGGAAAGACGGCATGCAGTTTCTGCATGAACGCCTGGTCCGAGAAGACGTGGGCGCATTGTTCGGCGAAGGTCGTTTCGAGCGATGAAAGGTCATCCTCGGATATTGATGCCATGTACCTGATCCGCCTTGTGAATACATCAGCTACGTCTGCGGTCATATGCCCCCCTTCGTATCAATGGAATAGATGCATTTATATGTTTCTTATGCATTGCATATTTTTTTATATAATAATTATTGGTATTTATATACTTAGATCATGGCCTGCAAAGCAAGAGGAGACCTGCGGCACCCGGCAGAACGCCGGCGGTCCGTGAGTGAAGAAGCATCCCTGCTTCCCGGTTCGTCTGCCTATGCGCAGGAAAAGAGAGGTTGTCGGGGCGGCCCTTCAGTCGGGATACCCGCGGATTGCCGCGTATAACTGTTCTTTGCCGGGAATAACCTGCACCAGCCGTCCGTTGCCGGCAAACCAGAGGTAACATTCCGGCTCCGTGCCGGTGAGGAGGGTGGCAGCCTCGTGGTACATCGCCATCTGGCAGGCATACGCATCTTCTGCACCCTCATGCCATGACCCTGACTTGTAATCGACCACAGCCCACGTGCCCTCCGCCGTCCGGATAAGCCGGTCGATGCGTCCGGTGCAGTGCCTGCCTGCGATCGTCACCGAGAACGGCACCTCGCACCACTGCTCCGCGGCATCCCGGATGAGGGGGAGGGCAAGGAACGCCGCCAGGTTCGCCTCCAGCCGGCGAGACCGCTCTGCGTCCTCTCTCCTGCCTGCCCGGGCAAGGGCCGTTTTGGCGGGAACGCCCGCCATGACCTCGTGGCGGACGATGCCTGCGGTTGCCGGTCCTTCATCGTCCAGGGGGGAGAACGTGAGCCCTGAAACGGGTCTTTTCCCGGCTGCCTCCGCCTCGAGAAGGCTGACAGTCATCGCCCGTCGCCCACC
>JAENZA010000014.1:11700-29686 GCA_016841485.1 Methanobacteriota archaeon | reverse complement strand
ACTCTCGCGGACCGGTACCGCGACGTGACGTTCATCGGCAAGGGCGGACTCGCACGGGTCTTTAAGGCGGTGCGAAGGTCCGACGGGGCGGTCGTCGCCGTCAAGGTTCCCATCAGCTTCGACGAGACGACGGGCCGCATCTTTTTGAAGGAGATGAAGCTCTGGGAGGGCCTCTCCCACCCGAACATCGTCCGCCTCTGTTCGGTCAATATCCTGCCCGTCCCCTACGTGGAGATGGAGTACGTATCGCGCTCCCTTGCAGGTGTTCCCCTGCCGCTTGCCCCCGAGGAGGCAGCGGCAATTGTCACCGATATCGTCCGCGGGCTTGCCTATGCCCACGACCGCGGCATCATTCACCGCGACATCAAGCCGCACAACATCCTCCTTGCCGAGGACGGCTCGGCAAGGATCACCGACTGGGGCCTCGGGACCATGATGGGGGACGGGCACGAGTCCTCCATCGTGGGCTTCTCGGTCCAGTACGCGGCACCCGAGCAGATCGCCCCACGCCGCTTCGGGGACGCTGACACCCGGACGGATATCTACCAGACGGGGGTCGTCTTCTACGAACTCCTCACCGGTCACCGGCCGTTCGCCGACGGGGGACTTGGCGAGATGACCGACGCGATCCTCGTCGAGACACCGCCACCCCCCTCCTCCTTCGTGCCGGCAGCGGCACCGTATGACGACATTGTGATGCGCTGCCTGACAAAGGAGAAGGAGGGGCGTTTCCCCTCTGCTGCGGCGCTCGAAGAGGCCCTTGCGAGCGTTTCCGAAACCCGGTGAAACCTCCCGGTTGCATGATACCACCCCTCCTATTTTCTGCATATATACCGTTGTACGCGAGATGGTCTGCTGCACCTTTACAGAGGCTCAGATATGAACCAACGAATATGTATTGCACTCCTCGTCCTTGCGGTGCTCTGCGGCATCGCAGCCGCGGCGACCGACGGCGAATCGGACGCCGCATCCCAGATTGCGGTGACGGGGGTAACCAAAGACCCCGCAACGCTGATGCCGGGCGACCAGGGATTTATCACCGTTGAGATCACGAACACGGGGGACGAGAGCGTCTCCATCGACCGGGCGAAGCTCTACACGAACGATCTGGCCGTCGTCAATGACAATGCCTACGACACCGTCGGCGATATCGGCGCAGGCAACTCCATGGAGTTCACCTTCACCGTGAAGGCAAAGGCGTCGGAGGGGATCTTCTACCCGTCCTTCTACCTCGACTACACCTCGGCGGGCTCCATGCGGTCCTTAATCCCGGTGATCGTGGATGACACCGGCCCGCAGATCTCCCTTCTGGGGGTCCCCGAGACCTTCAGCGAAGGAAAGACCGAGGATATCACCGTCCTCGTGGGCAATCCCCGCGACGGCGAACTGAGTGCGATCACCATCACGCCGGTGACGGACAGCGTCAAGAGCGACCGGACCAGCTACTTCGTGGGCAACCTCGGACAGGACGAATCCGCCGAGGTCATGTTTGCCATTACCCCGGTAGATGAAGGGGCTCTCACCTTCGTGGTGAGCTACCGGAACGGCGTCAACGAGCACAGCACCACCGTCTCGATTCCCATGACCTTCGGGACGGACAAGACAAGCGCCGACCTCGTCGTAAACGAGGTCTCGGTGAGCTCCTTAGGTACGACCGCCACGGTCTCCGGTGATGTCACGAACGCCGGCCTCGAGGAGGCCTATGCCGTCATGGTGACGGTGGGGAGCCCTGCCGTCGCAACGAACCCGAACCCGGTCGCCGTCATCGGCGCACTCGAACCCGACGACTTCTCCGGGTTCGAGGTGACCTATACGATGCAGGGTGCCGGACAGGTGCCGGTGCTGGTCTCCTACAAGGACCTTGACGGCAACATCTACGAGGAGACGTTCTACGTCAGTGGCGGGAATGCCGCTGGCGGCGACACGGGGACAGGGAGTGGCGGCGACGTCGCTTCACAGCAGATGCCTGCAGGGGGCCCCGGCGGCAACAGAAACCCGCTCGGATCCATGGGAAGCGGCTTTGCCCAGATACCTGTCATCCCCATCATCCTCGGGATCGTGATCGTCGCAGGCGGCCTCGTGGCATGGAGAACGGGGTACCTCACACGGGGACGTGACGCCGTCCGGACCCGCTTGCACAAAAAGAAGTGAGTGGAGCCATAATGTCCTCCACAACGGTTATTGCGCTCGAGGACGTGCGCAAGATATACCCTCTTCTTTCCGGAGATGTTCACGCCCTCGACGGGGTCTCCCTCACCATTGAGAAGGGAGAGTTCGTCGCCATCATGGGGCCGTCCGGGTCGGGGAAATCGACCCTGATGAACCAGATCGGTTGCCTTGATGTTCCGACCTCAGGCACCGTCCGCATCGAGGGGCAGGACATCGGCACGCTCAGCGATCACGACCTGACCGCCCTTCGGCGGGACTCAATCGGCTACATCTTCCAGAAATTCAATCTCATTCCCCTGCTGACTGCTTACGAGAACGTCGAGTACCCACTGGTCCTCAGATACAGGAAGTATGACGACTCCGGACGCGTCCAGGCCCTCCTTGATGCGGTGGGCATCGACGCGGCGCTCGCCGCCCACCGGCCGGCGGAACTCTCCGGCGGCCAGCAGCAGCGGGTGGCCGTTGCACGGGCGCTCGTGAACGAACCGGCGATCCTCCTCTGCGACGAGCCGACCGGCAATCTGGACTCGAAGACGAGCACCCAGATCATGGAGATGCTCGCAACTCTCAACCGGCAGGGACGAACGGTGATCATGGTGACACACGACGCGGCTACCGCGGAGTACGCCGACCGCACCATCCTGATCCAGGACGGGAGGATTGCATGAAAAAACCCGATATTATTTTCCAACTCTCGATGCGCAGCGTGCGGCTGAATCTCCTTCGGTCCGTGCTTGCGGCACTGGGCATCGTGATCGGTGTCGTCGCGATTGCGTCGATTGGGATGATCTCGGCCAATATGACCCTCTCCGTGACCGAGGAGCTCTCGGCAACGGCGAATGTCCTCGTGGTGAAACCAGACAGTGGCGGAGGCGGGAGCTTCGGCATGCCGGGCGTCGGCGGAAGTAGCGACGACGAGGACGACTACATCTCGGACGACCAGTTCGACGACATCCGAAAGGCCGCGGGCTCATCGTATGTCTATTACCTCTACTCGGAGAGCGATAGTGTCGAGACCGCGGACAGCAGCGGCCGCACCACTATCTATGCAATGGACGACGAGGCGATGAAGGAGATCCTCACCCTTACCGAGGGAAGTTTCCCCTCGACGACGTCACAGGTCGTCATCGGTCCCGACCTTGTCGAACGCTACGGCGTGGAAATCGGGAGCAAAATTGCCATCGGGGACGAGGACGACGAGAACGGTCAGACAACCGTCCGGGTGACCGGCATCCTGGAGGAACGCGGCATGTCGATGGACATCAGTTCGGATAATGCGATTATCGTTACGGAGAAGTTCTTTACCGGCCGGTACGGCGGCGAGGACGAGTATGCCCAGGTGAACGTCGTCGTCGATGACATCGACGAGATTGACACCGTGGCCGAGAGTATCGATGAAACCCTGAACAGGAAGGATGATGAAGTCAGGGTGGAGGACTCCAGCCGGATGCTCGATACCATCTCCTCGACCCTCGAGACGATCACGACCTTTGCCCTTGCCATCGCGGGTATCTCGCTTCTCGTGGCAGCGGTCTCCATCTTCAACGTGATGATGATGTCGGTGACAGAACGGATTCGTGAGATCGGCATCCTCCGCAGTATCGGGACACAGAAGGGCGAGATCCTGCGAATGTTTGTCTACGAGGCGGCGATCATCGGCATCGTGGGCGCCGGCATCGGTGCGGTCCTCTCCCTCGTGATCGGGTATGTGATCGTCTTCGGGATGGTGGGAACAACCGAGTATTTCTTCGCACTCGACAGTCTCGCAAACGTCCCCGAGGGGATGATCGTGGGCGCACTCATATGCATCATCTCGGGCGTCTACCCCGCCTGGCGGGCATCGAAGCTGGACCCGATCGAGGCACTGCGGGCCGAATAATCTCCCGGCGGTGCCATCGTGCAACTGCATGGTTGCACCATGACATCCCCCCTATTTTACGCATTTATCCCCCGCCGGGTGCACCTGATGAACAGAGGTCCGGGGAGCCGGCACATCACTCGCGGCCCCGGACCCGACACAACAGGAGATGAACAATGAAGACCAGCAGAAAATTTGTGCTTGCACTGACCGGCCTTGCCGTGCTCTGTGTCTGCGCCGCCGTGGCGGCACCGCTTGCCATGGGTGACGGAGCAGGACGCGGAAGTATGGCAAAGGACGGCACCTGCCAGGACGGAGCATGTGACGGCGAGAGGATTCGGTTCGCCCTTCAGAAGATGGCGGAGAACGGCATCGACACCACCGAACTCGAGACCGCTCTTGAAAACGGCGACAGGGAGGCAGTCCGGGCATTCATGCAGGAGAACAGACCCGCAGATGCACCCGATGGCGCACCCACGATGAACGAGGAGCGTGCGCAGCAGATGATCCAGAGGATGCAGGAGAACGGCATCGACACCACCGACCTTGAGAAGGCTCTGGAGAACGGCGACAGGGAGGCAGTCCGGGCATTCATGCAGGAGAACAGACCCGCGGATGCACCCCTGAGGGGCGGCACCTGCCAGGACGGAGCATGTGACGGCGAGAGGGTGCAGTTCGCCCTCCGGATGATGGCCGAAAACGGCATCGACACCAGCACCGCCGACGCCGCACTGGAGAACGGTGATATGGAGACAGTTCGGGCATTCATGCAGGAGAACCGGCCTGATGATGCCGGTGCAGGATTCCGGCACGGCGGCCCGAACACCGAATAAGAACCACCGAATCATTTCGTGAACATCAGATACCGGGCAGTGAATCTGTCGCCCGGACAGGCGATGGGGACGGGGATTTCCCCGCCCCTTTCGCACCATTTTCACCATAATATCCAGTCAGACGAGGCGCAGGGAACGACGCTCCTGACCACACACCACAGGGCCGGCCCTTTCATCAACGCCCACTTTTTTCGTTCGTTTTTCTGCAGCGCCATCCTGAGAGGCTGGGCCATTTCCCGTCGGCGGCCGTCCGGACCTTTCGATGCCGCTATCTTTGGACCATTCACCGCCGGGTCGTCCAGGGGGTCGTCAGGAACGATCGGCCGGGGTTGCCTTCGAAGACCCCGGCATCACCATGCAACCGGCCGGTTGCATCACACTCATTCCCCTATTTTACGCATTTATACCCCTTCGTGGAGACGTAGTGATCAGAGGCCCGGGCGGGGCGACCCCCTCCACCCGAACGGGTTTCGACAACAAAGAAGAACAGTTCCCGAACGAGAGGCCCGACAGAACGGGCCTTTCCTGGCACCTCCCGGGATACCGCTTCGGCGACGTTCCGGCAGGAAGCACCAAATCACCCAAACGGACGTCACCTCTCCGCTCAGCATGTCCGGAACCGATCAGACACCCCCCATCATCCGGGCGGAGACGGGCTCCTGCCCGGCCCCTCCGGCGAACGTATAGAAAATCACACCAATCATACGAGTAACTGCGTTCCCATCAACCACACCTCTGAGATGACAGAGGACAGGGGCCCGCACCACAGGCATGGGGCGGTTCCCCCCTCACCTCTCTGTTCACTTTTTTTCAGTCTTTCACCCCGGCACGTTCAGCCGTATTTTTCATACCTCGAGGCCAAAATTGGCGTTTTTTCCCCGGAACACCCGCCTCTTCCCCTGGGATGGCATTATTACCTGTCACCGGCAATGGACACCTGTGAAGAGGTGAGAGGTGATGATGGATACCACAATCTACTACTTTACGGGAACGGGCAATTCCCTCTTTATCGCACGGGAGATTGCCCGCCACCTGCCGGGGGAGACGACGCTCGTCCCCATCCCGGCGCTGATGAACCGTGGCGGGGAGATGAAGGCCCCGCCCGGACGGGTGGGGTTTGCCTTTCCTGTCTATGCGGGGGGCCCGCCGCTGATGGTCGCAGACTTTGCAAGGCGCATCGACCTTTCGGCAGCGGAGCGGACCTTTGCGGTCGTTACGATGGGGAGTGCCGGTGACGCTGCGTACTGGCGACTGAAGGGGATCCTCGAGGAGCGGGGGTACACCCTCGATGCGGCCTATACGGTTGCAATGCCGAACAACTACATCCTCCTCTCGGATGTGTACCCGGAGGTGCAGGAGCAGAAGGTGATTGCCGCGGGAAAAAAGGAGGCGGAGACGATCGCCGCGGATATCGCGGCGGGAAACCGGACGTTTACGAAGGGGCCGCGGGTGCTGAATTTTGCGACCGGCCTCCTGTACCCGTTCTTCGCCCGGGAAGCCCGCAGACATGCGAAGAAGTTCTATGCCGACGACAAATGCAACGGGTGCGGGACCTGCGAGGAGGTGTGCCCCACGAAGAACATCAGCGGGGCGGGCATGCGTCCGGTCTGGGGCACCAACTGCGAGGCGTGCATGGCCTGCATCCACTTCTGCCCGCGAAACGCCATCCAGTGGGGACGAAAGACCGCCGCAAAGGGGCGGTACCACCACCCCGAAGTGAGCGTCGACGACATGATGGTGCAGAGCGGCCGGGCGACGGAGAGGGAAGATGAGCGGGAGTCTGCCCCCTGAGGGGGCAGAATGCACCGGCTGCGGCCTCCGAGAAGGAATCCATTTTTTCCTTTATTTGCGGCTCCTTTCTAAGGAGGCGCTCTTGTCCTGAAAGAATGCCACAGGTTTCTCCTTTTCCTCCCCATATTCTCATCTGATCTCCCGTATCCATTGACGGGCATGTCCATCCCCACAAACCTTTTTTTGATCACACGGGAAGTATTGCCTCAGGAAGGTGCCGTTCGAATGGTTGGCAACGGAGTCATCGAAGCAAACGATCTTACTTGGGAACAGACCGTGGAGAAGAGTTCCATCCCGGTCATTGTCATGTTTTACACCCCCGCCTGTCCGCACTGCCGGACGATGGAGCCGTATTTCCGGGAATTCTCCGGTGAATTTGCAGGAAAAGTCCTCTTCGCCCGCCTCAACCTCGCCGAGAGCGCCTGGATAGGGGAGCGGTACGGGGTGATGTCGACACCGACCTTCAAGTTCTTCTGCGGTGGAAAACCGGTGCAGGACCTCGTCGGCGCCATCTATCCTGCCATCCTGAAAAAACGCATCGAGGAGGTTCTCGTCCATGGGAAGGAGTGTGCGGAGAAGTCGACCGGGGTCGATTACGAGGTGTCGGGGTATGCGTAAGAGCGGCACCCAGAAAATCCGTGGGAAATGGTCATATATCCATGCCACACTCTGAATTTTCCTCTTCTTTCTTTCCCGGTGCTTTCTCCTGATGCCATTTTCACGGTGACGAGCCGGATCTCTCTTCTTTCATGGCGGTGAGGGAGGAGGTGTACGCATGCAGTCCGGCCATCATCTCCGGCTCACGGGAGAGATTTCTCTCGATAATTTCAACGATCGCACTGCCGACTATGGCCCCGTTGGCTCCTGCACGGCATACGGCACTGACATGGTCCGGTGTTGATATGCCAAACCCCACTGCCAGAGGGAGAGCCGTCTGCTCCCTGACACGATGGATGAAAGCAGGCAGTTCTTCGGGTATCTCCGGGCGTGCCCCCGTGACGCCGTGCACGGATACGAGGTACAGGAACCCCCCCGCATGCCTGGCAATCACCTTCAGCCGTTTCGGACTGGTATCCCGGCTCACCAGAAAGATCTGATCGATGCCATAGCGGCGTGAAAGGTCCACTACCTCATCCGCCTCTTCGACCGGAAGATCGGCAATCAGGATACCGTCCACCCCCGCCTCGTGCGCCTCCCGGTAAAACCGGTCGGGCCCCCTCCGGTACACAGGGTTGAAATAGGTCAGCAATACGATGGGGATATCCGAGAAGGCCCGGATTTCCCGCACGATGGAGAAGACCGTATCCGTGGTCGTCCCCGCATTGAGTGCCCTCTCATCCGCTTTTTGTATGGTCGGACCATCGCCCGGCGGGTCCGAGAAGGGAACGCCCAGCTCAAGAATATCAGCTCCGGCGTCGATGAGCGTCCGTGCAATCCTGACCGACATACCCGGGTCGGGGTCTCCTGCCACCGTGAACGCGATGAAAGCAGGGCCGGCACATGCCTCCGCGATGCGTGTCACCGGCAGCCCCCCGTCATCTCTGCCACCGCCGCCACGTCCTTGTCACCACGACCGGACAGGCAGATGACCAGAATATCATCCTTCCCGAACTCCCCGGCAATGTCCATTGCATACGAAACAGCATGGGAGGACTCCAGTGCCGGCACAATTCCCTCGCTCTTCGAGAGATGAAAGAAGGCGTTCAGGACCTCGGCGTCTCCTGCCGAATGGTATTCCACACGGCCGGTATCCTTCAGCATGCTGTGTTCAGGACCGACGCCGGGGTAATCCAGTCCTGCGGAGACGCTGTGCGTCCCCTCGATCTGACCATCCTCATCCTGGAGCAGGTACGATAGAGCACCGTGCAGGACGCCAGGGGTCCCGGCACAGAGGGTGGCGCCGTGCTCTCCCCTGCCGGTCCCTGTTCCTCCTGCCTCAACGCCAATAAGCCTGACATCATCGGCCAGAAAGGCGTGGAAGATGCCTATGGCATTCGAACCGCCGCCTACGCATGCGATCACGGCGTCCGGCAGCCGCCCCTCCTTTGTGAGGATCTGTTCCCGTGTCTCCCTCCCGATGACCGACTGGAAATCCCGCACCATCAGGGGATAGGGATGCGGCCCGACGACGGACCCGAGGACATAGGCGGTATCCTCCACGGTCGCCACCCATGCCCGCATCGCTTCGTTCACGGCGTCCTTCAGGGTCCGTGTACCGGTGGTGACGGGATGCACCGTTGCGCCCATCATCTCCATCCTGAAGACATTCAGCCTCTGGCGCCGGCAGTCGGTCTCGCCCATGTATACCTCGACCGGGAGGCCAAGGACCGCGCCTGCCATGGCGGTTGCGACACCGTGCTGCCCCGCACCAGTCTCAGCGATGAGCTTTTTTTTCCCCATGTACTTTGCAAGGAGGCCCTGCGCCAGCGTATTGTTCAGCTTATGGGCACCGCCGTGGAGCAGATCCTCCCGTTTCAGGTAGACCCTGCATCCGAGCTCTGCCGAGAGGTTCCTGCAGTAGGTAAGCGGCGTCTTTCTCCCTGCATACTCTTTCAGGTAGAAATCAAGCTCATTTCTAAATATTTCGTCAGTGGAGGCGGCGGTGTAGGCCTCCTCCAGTTCAAGCAGTGCGTGCATCAGGGTCTCCGGTACGTAGCGGCCGCCGTAGAGGCCAAACCTGCCGTTCTCAGTCATTTGATCTCTCCTTACATGCGTTCATGAACGCCTCCACGAGGTTCCGGTCCTTGACCCCCGGTGCGGATTCGACGCCTGATGCCACATCGACCGCGTAGGGTGCAACCTTCTCTATTGCCTCCCTGACGTTTCCGCAGGTCAGCCCTCCTGCGAGGATGACCGGGAGGGGTGATCTCTTCTTCATCTCCAGCGCAAATGCCGGGTCGTACGGCACGCCCCTCCCCCTGCTGCCATCGACGACGATCGCATCACAGTCTTTCGGCAGTGCATCACCGGGTGAGACCATACGCATCCGTTTCACCCCGGTATGAGCGGGGATGGTGAATGGATACGACACCTGTACGGCATCCGGACGAAGGGAGAGGATGCGGTCCATATCCCTTGCTGAATTCGTAGCAGTGACACAGACCGTCGTGACATACGGCCCGACCGATGCGAAGATCTCTTCGGCCTCTCTGAGACCGACATTTCGCGGCGAACGGCTGCAGACGATGACGCCGATGGCATCCGCCCCCGCCTCCTCGGCAAGGTATGCGTCATGCACCGAGGTGATACCGCAGATCTTTACGCGCATACGAATCCCTCCAGCGCTTTTTTCCGGTCATCAGCTGCCATGAGGGCCGTTCCGATCAGGAATGCATCACAATATCCGGAGAGCCGCCTTACATCCCGCGGTGTCCGTATGCCGCTCTCTGCAACTACAAGCCTGCCGGAACTGCGCACCTTTTCCGAAAGAAGGATCGTCGTGGAGAGGTCGGTTTCCATCGTACGGAGATTGCGGTTGTTGCAGCCGATGAGGGTGCACCCGGTCGCAGATGCGAGGGCAAGATCACCTGTATCGTGGATCTCCACGAGGGGCTCAATCCCCAGTTCCAGGGCCAGGTCGACAAACCGTGTCAGGTCACTGCCGAGGAGGCGTGCAATCAGGAGGACTGCATCGGCCCCGAGTGCCGCTGTTTCATACACCTGCCGTTCATCGATGATGAAGTCCTTTCTGAGGATCGGCACATCGGCTACTGCCCTCGCCCTGCCGATATTTTCGATATTCCCGCCGAAGTAGAAGGGTTCCGTCACCACCGAAAGCGCGGTGCACCCTCCTCTCACATAGGCCTCTGCTATCGCTTCGATGGCAGGGTCGGTGCTGATGACCCCCGAAGACGGGGACGCAGGCTTGATCTCCGCAATGACGGCGTGCCTGCCGCGGGCAGAGACGATCGCCTCCGAAAGGCTCATGCCGGGGCGCTGCACCCTTCCGGCCGGGGCCGTATCCTTTAACAGTGCGACCCGCTCTTCGGTGCTCCTGACAATGTCATCCAGGATCATAGTGCACACCTCGTCGCTTCCACCAGGAGGTCCAGTTTCTCCCGTGCCCTGCCAGAATCGATGGACGCTTCCGCAGCACTGATGCCCTGCGCAAGGGACGCAGCCGTCCCGCCGAGATAGATGGCGGCACCGGCATTGAGGAGAACAACATCCCTCGCCGGTCCGCCGTCGCCGTTCAGGACATTTCTCACAATCGCTGCGTTGTCTTTGGGATCCCCACCCTTCAGCAGGGAGAGGTCTGCCCGGCCGAAGCCGAAGTCACCGGCATCAAGGGAATAGGTCCTGATCTCCCCGTTTGCGAGCTCGGAGATCTCCGTGATTCCTGTGGTGATCTCATCGGTGCCCTCCCCATGCACTACCATCGCACTCCGGGTGCCGAGGAGCCGCAGCACATCGGCGATCGTTTCGGTAAGGGCCGGGTCATAGACGCCAAGCAGCTGTGTATCGGCCCCGGCCGGATTTGTCAGCGGGCCGAGCAGGTTAAAGACACTGCGTGTTCCGATCTCCTTTCGTGCGCTACTCACCGTCCTCATCGCCGGATGATGGTCCGGTGCATACAGGAATGCGATATTGAGCCGGTGCAGGATACTGCATATGGCCTCGGGAGAGAGCGTGAGATGAACGCCAAGCTGTTCCAGGAGATCAGCCGAACCGCACCTGCTGCTCACTCCCCTGTTTCCGTGTTTGACGATGCAGACCCCGGCACCTGCGGCGACGAAGGCGGCGGTGGTGCTGATATTGAAGGTCTGTGCACGATCGCCGCCGGTGCCGCAGGTGTCGACCAGCGTCTGAGGGATATCCGGGTATATCTTCACCGCATAATGCCTCATGACTCCGGCAAATGAGGCGATCTCGGTGCTCGTTTCCCCTTTCATCCGGAGGCCGGCAAGTAGCGCACCGATTTGCGCCTCTGTGGCGATACCCGTCATGATCTCGATCATGACCTGGGTGGCTTCACTGCCGGAGAGATCCCTGCCTTCAATGACCGTTGCAATCGCTCTCTTAATCATGGGATTCCCTCCCGTCATTGCCGGCGAGGAAATTTCCGATCAGGCGGTTCCCCTCCCGGCAGAGGATGCTCTCCGGGTGAAACTGGATGCCCTCAATCGGGTAGTCCCTGTGACGGACCCCCATCACGTACCCGTCATCGTTGCTCCGGGCGCTCAACACCAGTTCGTCGGGAATCGTTGCATCATCGGCGATCAGCGAATGGTAGCGTGTTGCGGTGAACGGGTTGGCAAGCCCGCTGAATATCCCCGATCCGTCATGGGCAATCTCCGAGGTCTTGCCGTGCATGAGCCGCTTCGCCCGGATGACATCTGCGCCGAAGGCGATGCAGATGGCCTGGTGGCCAAGGCAGACGCCGAGGGTGGGTATCGTCCGGCAGAGCGACCCGAGAAGGTCCAGGCAGAGGCCCGAATCCTCCGGTCTGCCCGGACCGGGCGAAAGAATAATTCGCTCCACATCTGCCTCCTCCAGCACTGCATCAAGGGGAGAATCGTTCTTTACCACCACCGGTTCGGCCCCGAAACTGCCAATCTGCTGGCAGAGGTTGTAGGTGAAGCTGTCGTATGCGTCAACCACGAGGACTCTCATCTCACCGCCCCCGCCTTCATCAGCGCCGTCTGCATGGCTTTCGCCTTGAAGAGCGTCTCCTGAAACTCATTTTCGGGGACGGAATCGGCAACGATCCCCGCACCCGCCTGAATGGAGGCGATCCCGTTTTCAATGACAATGGTCCGGATGGCGATCGCAAAGTCCATATTTCCGTTGAAGCCGATGTATCCGGCGGCACCGGCATAGATACCCCTCGGTCCGGGTTCAAGCTCCTCTATGATCTGCATTGCCCTGATCTTGGGCGCCCCGGAGACGGTCCCCGCCGGAAAACAGGACTTCAGGGCGTCAAAGGCGTCGAGGTCTTCCCTGAGTTCGCCGGTAACGGTCGAGACGATGTGCTGCACATGGGAGAACTTCTCGACGTCCATGAAATTCTCCACCATGACCGTCCCGTATTCGCTTACCCTGCCCACATCGTTTCGTGCAAGATCGACGAGCATGGTATGTTCAGCACGCTCCTTCTCATCAGCGAGGAGGTCTTTTGCAAACAAACGGTCTTCTTCCTCGTCCCTTCCTCTCGGGCGTGTTCCTGCGATGGGGACGGTCGTGACCTGCCTGTTCTCGACACGGACGAGCATCTCCGGACTGGATCCTATCACCTGGCGCTCCCCGAAGTCCAGGAAGTAGAGGTACGGGCCCGGGTTGATCTCCCTCAGGGCCAGGTATGCCGAGAACGGGTCAGCATCAAACGGGCACTCCGTCTTCTGTGAGAGGACCGCCTGGAGGATGTCACCTGCGGCGATGTACTCCTTCGCCCTTGCTACTGATTCTTTGAATGCGTCCTTTGAGACGTTCGGGCGGCACTCGGGGACCGGCAGATCAGGCCGGGAATCAGGCACGCTGAGGGTTTTTGGGGGATGTCTCAGCTCTTCCAGCCTTTGCATAATGCCTATGATTACGGACAGGCTGTGATCGTACTGATCACCGGGATCAGATTCCTCTGTCAGGAGGGGGCTTTTAAAGACGTAGAGCTTCTCTGCCGGGTGGTCACAGACGATGCAGTCCTGTGCCAGCATGAACTGTGCAAGAGGCGTCGTCTTCCCCGGATGCTGGTGCCGCTCCACCTTGTCACAGAGTGAATAGACCATATCATAAGCGAAGAAGCCTGCCATACCTCCAAAGAACCGTGGTTCTTTGATGGTCTCAACAGGAAAATTCCTGATGACCGACTGCAGCTGTTCGACGGGATTGTTCCCCCCAGGAGTTCCTGCGATCGAGACATAGACCTCGTCACCGCTCATACGGACGGTATCGTCGATCGTGACGATCAGCCGTGGTTCGGTGCAGATAAAGGAGAATTGTGCACTTTTTTCGGTTCCTTCGACGGATTCGAGGATAAATCCGTTCCTCCCACGCAGTCCCGCATATATTTCGACAGGTTCCGGTCCCGGAAGAGAAATCTCTGCGTACAGGGGGACTATCAGGGGTTTTGGGCGTTCATGTGCGGTTCTGGTGAACTCTTCTTTCGTAAGGTTCAGGGTTACGGGAGATTGTGTTTCCGCGGTATCCATTCCACTGGCATCACCTTCATATGTTGTTTCGTATTCTTTAGGTCATGTACATATTTATACATTGTGCTACATTATTGTACATTTCAAGCTACTGTCTGCACCTGACCTGCTCTACAGAAAGCCGGCGGAGGTTTACAGCGGAGATACCGACTGAATATGAAGGAGGTAAGGGATGGACAGAAAAAGAAGCACATTTATCTAAAATCAGGGAAAAGAGAGAACCATGCCGCTCTTTGAGACTATCGTCCTTGCAACCGACTTCTCCGAGACCTCGGTCCGGGCCCAGGACTACGTCCGCCGCCTGCGCCAGGCCGGGTGCAAAAAGGTCGTCGCCCTCTTCGTCCTCGACACCATCGAGACCGGCGTTGTGATCAGCGAACCTGCCGGCATCATCTATGACGAAGGGCGCTACGAGGGCGACCTGAATGCCCGCATCATCCGCCACGCCCGTGAGAAGATGCAGGAGCTGACGGCCATGCTCGAGGAGGTGGGGCTCGAGGTCGAACCGGTCATCATCAGCGGCGTCCCGGCAAAGGAGATCGTAAAGATCGCCGACGCCAGAAACGCCTCCCTCATCGTCGTGGGCTCCCACGGCCGCTCGAACCTCGCAAGCGCCCTTCTGGGCTCGGTCTCCGATAAGGTGATCCGGACGGCAAAGCAGCCGGTGCTGGTGGTCAGAAGGGAAGAGTGAAAACAGGTTCCTGCCGGGATGGCCGAGGGGATACCGTTTCGCCGAAGGCCCGGCCACACCGGTTTATATTTTTTTGAACGTTCCCGCTCCCGATAAAAAAATGCGGTGTTATTTTACAATCATCACCGGGCATGCTGCATGCTGGGCGACCTTCCGGCTGACACTTCCCATAACCACGCCCTGTATCGCGCCAAGGCCCCGGCTGCCGATGATGATCAGGTCGGCTTGTTCCTTCCCGGCAATCTCAATTATTTCGGCTGCGGGATCGCCGATCGCCACCTTCAACGTGTAGGGCAGACCGTCCTTTTCAAATAAATCAAGGGTCTTTTTTATCTCGGATTTTGCGTCCTCTTCAAGAAGGGAATGGACATCAAAGTTTGCCTTTACCAGTCTCGACTGGGACGGCGGGGAATTGTTGATATAGACCAGAATAACATGGGAGGACAATTCCCGTGCAAGACCCGCCGCCTCAGCGGCCGCACGCCGTGCATTTTCAGAACCGTCGGTTGCAAGCAGGATTTTTGTATACATGATAGTGGTACTCCGGTATCCTCCCGTCAGGAAATTCCACCGGCACCGGCCGGCAAGCCATGCCACTCGTTGTGAGAAGATCGAAATCCGTAGGGGGAGGATGTTTGTTGACCGGCCGTACACCAGACGGCATTCTGATGCATGACCGTCAACGAATTCGCGATAGAATCTGATTTACCGCCTATAAAGAAATAACGATCCGGCACACCTACTCTGTTCTTCACTTTGATCTGCCAAGAAAACCTCTAAGGCCGGCGCCTCTTCCATGCATATTCCCCTTGCATTCAGGGACGTTCCTGATTGCCAATGCCGGTTCTTCACAATTATCATGAAAATTTTCTAAAATGTGTCGCAGAAATTTCTGTCCACCGCCATTTTCGGCATGAATTTGCTACCTGCGGAATTATTAACCGTCCCCGCAGCGAAAGATATTGACAGACAGGAAAAACCATATCCGGGGATCTCTTTATAAGCCCATGTCGGCTGTTAAGGAAAATGCTCCTGGTCAATACTACAATAGAATGTAAAAAATACCCAGGATTATCCAGTATAATTCTGAAAAATCAACAAATTATTACTATTTCAGGTACACGGGGAACAATTTCTTGAACGCGCAAACGATCAGAGCCGAATGGTTGTCAAATGTGAGGGGCGATGTCCTTGCCGGCATTACGGTAGCACTTGCCCTGATTCCCGAGGCCATTGCTTTTTCCATCATCGCCGGTGTGGATCCGATGGTCGGCCTCTACGCCTCGTTCTGTATCGCCGTCGTGATAGCGATCGTCGGCGGACGGCCGGGAATGATCTCGGCTGCGACCGGTTCGATGGCCCTTGTGATGGTGGTGCTGGTCCGGGACTTCGGGCTTGAGTATCTCCTTGCCGCAACCATCCTGACCGGTGTTGTCCAGTTCATTCTTGGGCTGTTGAAGGTAGGCCGGTTTATCTCGTTTATCCCGTACTCAGTCGTCCTCGGCTTTGTCAACTCCCTTGCAATTCTCATATTCCTCGCCCAGTTGCCGTTTCTGATTGGCGCCTCCCTTCCGGTGTATGCGATGGCGGCGGCAACGATCGGCATCATACTGGTGCTGCCCCGCTTTACCCGGGCGGTGCCGGCACCCCTCGTCGCCATCGTGGTCATGACAGGGGTTGCCATCGGGACGGGGCTGCAGATACTGAGCGTTGGGGACCTGGGCACGATTACCCGGTCACTCCCGTTATTTCATCTGCCAATGGTGCCCTTTTCCATCGAAACCCTCCTCATCATTCTTCCGTATTCGGTCACCCTTGTCATCGTGGGACTCTTGGAATCGCTTCTTACGGCGTCCATCATCGATGAGATGACCGATACCCGGAGTGACAAGAACCGGGAGGTGAAGGGGCAGGGCATTGCAAACTGCGTTGCCGGCTGTTTCGGCGGGATGGCCGGGTGTGCGATGATCGGCCAGTCGGTGATCAATGTGACCTCCGGCGGACGGGGGCGGCTCTCTTCGATGACGGCCGGCCTCTTCCTGATCTTTCTGATCATCGTCCTCGGCGATCTCGTGGAACAGATTCCCATGGCGGCCCTCGTCGGCGTGATGGTCATGGTCGCCATCGGGACCTTTGAGTGGCAGTCCGTCCGGGATATCGCGAAAATTCCCAGAAGCGATGCATTCGTGATGCTCGCAACGATTGCCATCGTCGTCTATACCCACGACCTTGCCAAGGGGGTGCTCGCAGGGGTGGTGCTCGCCGCCCTTGCAATGGCGTATAAGATGTCGGTGATCTCGGTCTCCGCCAGCATCCGGGATGACGGCGTGAAGATATACACGGTGCACGGGCAGCTCTTCTTCGGCACCATGGCAGCATTCATTGACCTCTTCGACTATGCAGGCGACCCCGAAAAAATTGAGATCGACTTTCAGGCCTCCCACATCTGGGACCAGTCGGCCGTCGAGGCGATTGCACGAGTGATCGACAAGTACCAGCAGGAGAACAAGTCGGTCTATGTCACCGGCCTTGATATCGAGAGCCAGAAGACGCTGGATAAGGGGTTTTCGTGATGGGGGGGAGGCATTTTGTCTCTCATTTCTCCGATTCTCATCTATTTTTCGTTTAAAGGATGCCCGATATATCGCAAAAAATCGATGGGGTAAGGATAAGCTTCTTCTCAATGCTCGTCCAGGTCAGGGATATATCAAACTGTCAAGTGAACCGCGCGCATATCCGGCCCAGATTGTTGCATCAAACGAGATAGAGCCAAAGAATTGAATTTATTTCATTCCTTTTTATCGAATCGGGCCCAGTACGGTTCATACCACTTGACGACCGCACTCTTTGCAGATTCGTAATTCCTATCCAGATAAATCGCTGCAACAAGTGCCTCTATTGTTTCAGAGAGCACATGCGGCTCTTCCTGATGTTTTTGCTCCGTAGAACCTTTGCCTACGCGGATGTTATCTTCCAGATGGAATCTCTTTCCTATCTGAGCGAGAAATACTCCGTTTTCAAGTGTGCTTTTAACCTCTGTGATTTCTCCCTTTGTGGAATATCCCATGGTCATGAGATGATCACAGAGTACTGTCTTTAAGACAGCATCACCAAGGGTCCGCAATCCATCCTGGTCTTCACATTCCGGATTTATGTGACGCATCTCATTCGAATACGATTTGGTCGTGAGCGCCCTCCCAAGAAGAGCCGGATCCTTAAATTCGTATCCAATAGCCCTCTCTAATTCCGAAAGATCAGTTTTTGAGGTCACTCCCCTTACTCCCCCTTCGCCGTCACATACGCATCGTACATGCTGTATATCCATACAACAAGGTAGAGCGGAATCCCTATCCAGATGATCGAGAGTGCGCCGAAGATGACGGCGAGGACGAAGAGAACGATGGCTTTCATCAGCTGCCCGGTGTAGAGCTGCCCGAGACCGGGGATGAAAAACGAGAGAATGACTGCAACAAGTGGTGATGCCATAGTAGTCTCTGGG
>JAENZA010000014.1:6659-11690 GCA_016841485.1 Methanobacteriota archaeon | reverse complement strand
TACCCGCCATAAATTAGGTGATGAACCGTCCTGGCGGGAGTGGCCTTGCATATATTCACCCCTCTTTCCTCCGTTTCCCTCTCCTCTCCCAACCATCACCATCACAACCACAACCCCTAATCCTCCCCGCACCCAACCATTGTATTAGGAACCACCATGCCTTCCCCCGCCGCGTACGCAACCCTGAAGACCTACTTCGGGTACGACACCTTCTACCCCTACCAGGAGGAGGTGATCGACGCCCTCGCTGACGGGAGTGACGTGCTTGCGGTCATCGCCACCGGGGCGGGCAAATCGCTCTGCTACCAGGTGCCTGCAATGATGTCGGAGGGCCTGACGCTCGTCATCTCACCTCTCATTGCGCTCATGAAGGACCAGGTCGACGGGCTGCGGGAGTGCGGGGTGCCCGCCGCCTGCATCAACTCGACGCAGGAGTGGGACGAGCGAAAGGGCGTCGAACGGGCCGTCACCGACGGCAGCGTCCGCATCCTCTACGTCTCCCCCGAACGGGCGGGGCAGCAGAGCTTCGTCCGGTTTTTGCAGGGGGCGGGCGGGGTCACCCTCATCGCCGTTGACGAGGCCCACTGCATATCCCAGTGGGGGCACGAGTTCCGGCCCGAATATAGGCAGCTTGCGGCCCTCATCCGGGAATTTCCCACCGCCCCCGTCGTGGCACTCACCGCGACCGCGACCCCCGCGGTCAGAAAGGACATCATGGCCCAGCTGCGCCTGCGCCAGCCGGAACAGGTGGTGGGAAGCTTCTACCGCCCGAACCTCCGCTACGAGGTCCGGCCCAAGGAGGACGCCTTCGGCCAGCTCCTCAACTACCTGAAGGGCCACCGCACCGAGTCGGGGATCATCTACACGATGTCGCGGAGCGGCGCGGAGGAGCTCGCCGAACGCCTGCGGGGCTTCGGGGTACTGGCGTTTCCGTACCACGCGGGCCTCTCGAAACTCCAGCGGGAACGGACGCAGGAGAAATTCATCCATGACGACGCCGAGGTGGTCGTCGCAACGGTCGCCTTCGGGATGGGCATCGACAAGCCCGACGTCCGCTACGTCATTCATGTCGATATGCCCCGCTCCCTCGAATACTACTACCAGGAGACAGGCCGGGCGGGCCGCGACGGGGACCCCGCCGACTGCATTCTCTTCTACAGCCCCGGTGACCGGGGGCGCTGCTCCTTTTTTATCGAGCAGGAGCCCTCCCAGGCACTGAAACAGGCCGGGTACCGTAAACTCGACGGGATGGTGGAGTATGCCGAGGCGACCGGGTGCCGGGCGGCGGCGATCGTCCGGTACTTCGGCGAGACCCTCCCGGCGGTAGGCTGCGGGCAGTGCGACAACTGCCGCAATCCCCGGGAGCGCTCCGAGGGAACGGCGATTGCCCGGACGGCCCTTACCTGCGTCGACGCCCTCGATGTACCCTACGGGGCGGGCCATATCATCGAGGTCCTCCGGGGGCAGAAGACCAAGAAGATCCGCGAGACTGGGGGTGCAAACAACCCCGCCTACGGGAAGGGAAAGGCGCATAGCAGGGAGGAGTGGCGGGGATTCCTCCGTGACCTCATCCGGCAGGGCTATCTCGAGGTCGGAGGGGACCGCTACCCGGTCCTCACCGTCACCGACGCCGGCAATGAGGTGCCCGCCTCGGACGATGAAACCGTCTATCTCACCCGCCCGGCACGGGGCAGGCGTAAAAAGGCGGAGAAGATGCCGGCCCTTACCGGCGACGACGGTGACCTCTTCGGAGAGCTTCGAACCCTCAGAAAGGAGATCGCCGAACGGGAAGGGGTGCCCCCCTACTGCATCTTCCACGACGCGACGCTGCGCGAAATCGCCTGCGCCCGTCCGCAGTCGGAGCAGGAACTCCTTGCCATCCGCGGCATAGGGACGACAAAACTGGTAAAGTTCGGCAGGGAGTTCCTCGACACCTGCAGGACAGAGGGCGGCGAACGGGACGGACCCTCGGCATCGGCGATGGCTACGCTCGCCCTGTTCCGGCAGGGAATGACGATGCGGGGCATAGGGAGCGAACGCGAGCTTACCGATGAGATGGTGGCGGCGCATCTCGAGGAGTGCATCGGCGCCGGCATCGACGTCCCCCTCGACGACCTCGTTCCCGTCTACCGGCAGGAGGCCATCCGCGACGCGGCCCGCCGGGAGGGGACGGACGATCCCAGGTTTTTAAAGGCCGTCCTCGGGGATAGGTACCCGTACGCGGAGATCCGGCTTGTTGTGGCGGCGATGCGGAACAAGGAAGAACCTCCCCGGTGAGGGGATCAGTTCCTCCAATAAAAAAGAGACGAGATTACCGGGGTGCGCCCTCAACTTTCCGGCGCCTTCCGAGAATACAGGCCTCTCCCCTGCATCCCCCGAGGGGGCGCTTCGGGTTGCCGAGGCTCCCCATGCAGCGGGCGACGAGAGAGGCCCCCCGCGGAAGGGCACTCGAGACGAAGACCACCCGGTCCTGCGGGTCGGGATAGATGTCCCGTGTGTGCATCCCGGAAACCACATACTCGGGTTTTCTGCCGGACATGATCCCCCGCCCGGAAAACCCGATGGCAGAGTCCTCAGGGAGTAGCCGCTGTTGTGCGGCTACATCGACGATCCTAAGCGCCATCTCCGCATTGACGCGGTCCACAAGCTCGGTAAAGCCCTTCATCGCGAGGGTACGATAGGCCTCGGCACCCAGTTTTGTCAGTTCGCCTTTTTTCGAGAAGTGTTCCCCACAGTCACATCCGATGATGGTGATGCCACTGTTCTCTGCGATCTGCGGACTGATCGGGACAAGACCGAAGTGATCGCTCTTGGGGAGCACCACCTCAATCTGCATCATATCCATTACCTGGTCCACGTAGTCCTGAACCTTTGCGCTCTCGTGCTTGGAGAACGTGCTGGAAACCATCGCATCCCCAAAGAAATCACGGGCACTGCCGGTTCGCGGGTCCACCTCCCCGGTGCCCCGCACCATCGCATCGGCAACGGCCCCACCCAGGCCGATGATGACTCCGTTTGTCCGTGCATAGGGATTGTCCCGGTCACGGGGGACCGCCTCGGTGATCCGGCCGTCAAGAATGGTCCCAAAGTCAAGACCGAGACAGGGATTCCTTAAATCCACCGGTGTCATGAGCGCCCCCTGTTTGATGCCTGCCAAGGCAAGATCTCCCTCCATGTCATTTGCCACGATGGCATCTCCTGCAAGCCCGGTCGCCGGAATAGTGCCGGCAAGATACCCTGTATAGGCCACCTTGTCAAGCATGCTGTATTCCCGGTCGTCCGTTGGAAGCGAGTTCTTGCTCATCACCGGCCGCATCTTCGACATGGGAATGCCCGCATCGACACACCCCTTCGCAAGGGCCCCCAAGTATTCATTGACCTGCGACCCTTCCTCCCAGTTTTTGACGAGACCGGTGGAATAGACTGCCAGGTCGAGGTCCTTCTGGAGGTCGATGCCGCTTGCCTGTACGCTCTTTCGAATGAGGGCTGCAACGAAGTCCTGCACCGCCCCGGAGGAGATCGTAATCCCGTCGATATTCTCCCCGTAGGTGGACTCCCCGGGTTTCGGGTCGCGGATTTCCCTGAACATCATCACGGTCTTGTCGATGATGTACGTCAGTCCGGTCCCCAGGTTGGTCCCGGTAATCACGCAGTCCGAGGTGGTATTTCCCACATCGACGGAGAGGACGATATGGTAGGCCTGCTCGCGATACTCGGGCACCGAGAGACCCCCGGCACGGACAATCCTGGGCACGGGATTGTCCTCGACGACGTGGGGTGTCGGGCTCCGGAATTTGTTCAGCACCATACAAAAATCCTGCACCGCGCACATGAAAACCCTTTCGGGACGCACCCGGATCGTCAGGCAATATGGCAATAATTTAATAATCACACATATTTTCCTATTTATAAGATTCTGATAAACTCAATGCGATTCAAAAGATATATATAATAAGCAACAAACGATCCTGTTTAACATCTTGGGGGATGGTATGGACATGATCGATAGGAGGAGAATACGCGCTCTCCCGCTGGGGGTAATATTAGTATTCATATTTTTCGTTTTTTCGTGCCCGGTGGCATCAGGACCGATAAATGAGAATAATACCGCTGTTTTGCTGCCATTTGGGGTTCAGACAGGCGGTACTATCACAACGGCGGGGGCAGTCAACATCTATATATTGCCAGCTACGGTAGGGGATACCCTCTTCATGAGGACGGCATCAACGGGGTATCCCTCCGGTACCGGATACAACCCGGAGATGGTCCTCTATGCACCGGACGGCATGACCGTACTCGCACAGGATGCACAGCCACAGTACGGCCCAGCGGAGATCCAGTGCACGGCGAATGAGACAGGGGACTTCTACCTGACGGTACAGAGCCAGGAGGCATCGTGGTCAGGTAACTACGGCATCGTCGCACAGAAGACCAACAACCCGGAAAATGCCACAATACTCATACCCGGCGCACCCACAGCGGGGACTGTTGATGTTCCCGGTGCGATGGAGACCTTTACCATCACCTCAGATGGAACAGAAAATATTTCCATCAGACTCGGAGCCGGTGCTCCAGGGGGACTAATTCTCTTCGACCCGGCGGGAACAGAGATTGCACGAAGCTTCTCCGGGGAGACATATGTTGCAGCTGAAATAGAGGCCACGCCCTCTATTGCCGGACAGTACATCATTCTCGCAGGAGCGGCAAACTACAAGACCTGCAGCTTCGGGGTCACAGCTCAGTACCCGGCAACCGGACAGCTACTCCCCTACGGGACGCAGAATGCTGACAGCCTTGATGTCCAGGGCGCTGTCAATACTTACATCCTCCCGGCGACAGCAGGTGACACTCTGTTCGTAAGATCCGCATCAACGGGGTATCCCTCAGGCACCGGATACAACCCGGAGATGACACTCTATGCACCCGACGGCATAACCATACTCGCACAGGATGCACAGCCACAGTACGGCCCGGTAGAGATCCAGTGCACGGCGAATGAGACAGGGGACTTCTACCTGACGGTACAGAGCC
>JAENZA010000014.1:2409-6649 GCA_016841485.1 Methanobacteriota archaeon | reverse complement strand
GAGATCCAGTGCACGGCGAATGAGACAGGGGACTTCTACCTGACGGTACAGAGCCAGGAGGCATCGTGGTCAGGTAACTACGGCATCGTCGCACAGAAGACCAACAACCCGGAAAATGCGACGACGCTCATACCCGGTGTAAGCTCAGCCGGAACCATTGACGTCCCGGGCGGGATGGAGACCTATGTTCTCACATCCGGTGCCCAGGACAGTATCACCATCAATCTCGTGACCGGGACCTTTGAAGGAGCGCTTATCCTCTTCGACCCGGAGGGGCAGGAATCTGCCAGTAATTATTCCACATCCTCGGCAATTCCAGCCGAGATCACCATAACGGCAGAAACGGATGGAGATTACACCGTCCTCGCCGGAGCGGCGAACCAGAAAAGCGGATCGTATTCAATCGTCTTTGAGGGCGAGGGCGGTCCCCTACCTGTCGCAGACTTCTCAGCCATTCCCACCACCGGCACCGCTCCCCTGACCGTGGAGTTCCATGACAACTCCAGCGGTGATCCCACCGGCTGGATCTGGGACTTCGGGGACGGCAGTGAACCGGTAAACGATAAGGATCCGGTTCATACCTACAATACCTCCGGTGTCTATTCCGTAGGCCTGGTGGCCATCAATTCCGTTGGTAATGACACCATCACATACCCAGACTATATCACCGTCACCGAACCCACATCCCTCCCGGACCCAGCTCTCAATGTCATCGAAGAACTCAATACGGTGGTCTTCATTGGCGAAGAGGGCCTGAACTGGGACACCGTGATGGCCAACAACCTCTCCGGCGTGGCGTCGTTTACCGCAGTATGGGTTGAGGACGGGGCCGATCCGTCAGTGGAACAGTGGGCAGATAACTGCACAATCACAGCCGGCAGCACCAACTACATCGATCCGGCCACATTCGCCTCACATACAGGCCCCTGGTATGTCTCAGCGGAAAATCCGGAAGACCCACTGCCCGGTGACACCTTCCTCGTCGCCTTCTTTGTCGAGGCCCCGGCGATAGATGTAAGAGCATACGACTGCAATACCGGCCAGGACCGGACCAACGGCACGGTGGGATTCGATGAACTCCTTACCTTCCGGGTGGATACCAACCTCTGGGAGATCTTTGCCGAGCGGGGCTACGAGCCCGGTGATGATGGCATCACCATCACCGTAAGAGATGAGCAGGGAACAAAATTCACGGCGCTCGCCAACGACACCGTCACCACAGGGAACATCACCTCGCTGGTCGACTTCCCGGTCACCGGCCCGGTTACGTACCGCCTCGGCAGCCTTGAAACGCCTGTCTGGCTAACGTCCCCCGAATTCTACAGCACCGGCCTCTACACCTTCTCTGCATCCTGTGACGTCAACAGCATGGATGACAATTACGCAGTTACCGGGAGCACTGTATCACCAACCCACACCATCGCCATTGCCCCCGCCGAGATCACCATCGAAGCCGACGCATTGACAGCAGCCATCGGGGAGGAGATCATCCTCTCCGGGACAAACACCGCAACGGATACGATCTACCTCTTCATGACCGGGGAGGGGCTTCCGGCACAAGGGGTCAGCCTGACCAACCCCGCCATGCCCGCCGTAACCGGTGATCCCGGCACCTTCACCACCGTTGCGGTTGGAACCTTCGGCGACTGGAACTTCAGCTGGGACACCTCGTCCGTTGCCCTACAGCCAACGGACTACACCGTCCACGCCATCGCCGAACCAGTTGACTTTACCGATATCGGGGATGCCCCCACCGACAACATCACTCTCTCATTTGTAGAGCCAACACTGACTGCCTCACTTTCGTCTGAAGCCATCCTGGCAGGCGATACCCTCATCATCAGCGGAACGGCGACGGGAGACCCATTCTCCGTTTCAGTGTGGATATTAGGAACAAATTTTGCACAGGTATTCTACGAGACCGTTGCACCATCGGACGGCAACTATTCCTTCACCCTCTACACCGACAATCTGGCAAATGGCGATTATGATGTCGTCATCCAGCACCCGATGGAAAATGGCCTCTCTGATACCTACTGGTCGGAGAATGAAGTATACAATTCAGAGGGCGAATCATTTGTCATCACGGGACCGGGAAGCCTCTCTGGAGCGGAGTCCTATGACGCCCTTGTCCATATGCTCAGCACCTCCGGGGATGACATCTATGTGCCCCTCTCGTTCACCATCAGCGGGCAGACACCACCTCCAGCCGATGTTCAAGACCCAGCCCTCACCTTGGTAATTCCTGGTGACGGGAGTTACTTCTACGGAGACGCTATCACCTTCACCGGGGAGGGTGCGGGCATTGAACTTGTCTACCTCTCCCTGACAGGCCCGAACCTTCCTATCGGGGGAGCAAGCCTTGCCAACCCCTACCAGGCTGTTATTGATGGTAATCCATCAACATTCACCGTCACAACGGTGCTCGCCGGAGGAGAATGGGTATACTCATGGGATACGAGTAGCGTCGACCTCGACCCCGGCGCCTACACTGTCATTGCTGCCTCCGAACCGCTTTCCACCCTGAGCCTTGACGGTGCCACGTATTCAGCAGCCGCCATCGAACTCTTTGAGCCTTTCATGATGGGCAGTGCTCCTCCTGTCGTCGCACAGGGAGACCCTATCACCATTGAGGGGATCGCCGAAGGCAGCCCACGCTATGTCTACGTCTGGATGATCGGTCCGGACTTCTTCATGCAAAGCGATGTTGAATTGTCCCCCTATGGTACCTACACTTACACCATCCCAGGAAATGCCACCCCCGAACTGACACCCGGGGAGTGGTACTGTGTTGTACAGCACCCGATGGAAAACGGTCTCGCCGATGTGTACACAGAGGTGGCCGGAGATCTTTGGATGGTGACCGACAGGAACGGCAATTCCTTTGTCGCATCGGGTAACGGTGCCCTGCAGGGGTACGATGCCTTCGTGGCTCTTACCGACCTCATCGAGAGCCCGTACCTCGATGATACATATAGAAAATCCATCTTCTGGGTGGAACCGCCATGGATCGACATCGGCTCACCGGAAACCATAACCGTGGGTGATCCGATTGTCGTCAACGGCCTCTCAAATCTGGCCGCCGGCGATATTCTGGATATTCGGCTCTACGACTGCGCGGCCGATATCATGGCAGATCCCCCACTCCTCCAGGACACCGTCGAGGTTGCCTCCGAGGGCATCTGGACATATATTGAACCAGCCGGATACGATGCCGGCCACTATCTGATGCTAGCCGAATGGGCCCCCTACGGGATAAATGCAACCGCAGAGGTCATCATCCTGCCCGGGACTGTTACAGCAGGCTTTACTGCCGATATCACGAACGGGACAGCACCGCTGACTGTGCAGTTCACTGACAACTCAACCGGCACGCCAACAGAATGGGTTTGGGACTTCGGCGACGGGAGCGAACCAGCAACTGCCCAAGATCCCATCCATATCTACAACACATCCGGCCTCTATGACGTCACTCTCACCGCCACAAACTTGGCAGGAAATAACACCGCCATAAAAACGGACTATATCAACGTCACAGAACCAGTTCCACCACCCACAGCGGACTTCTCCGCAGACGTCACCGAGGGAGTGCTGCCGCTCACCGTTCAGTTCACCGACAATTCAACCGGGACACCGACCGGATGGATATGGAACTTCGGCGATGGAAGCGAGCCCGTGAACGACCAGAATCCTGTTCACACCTACAACATCTCCGGTGTCTACGACGTTGCCCTGACTGCAACCAATCCAACAGGAAACAACACCACCACAAAAACGGCGTATATCAACGTCACGGAACCCGTTCCACCTCCGACAGCAGACTTCTCGGCTAATGTGACCGAGGGAGTGCTGCCACTCACCGTTCAGTTCATCGACAACTCCACCGGAACCCCGACCGGATGGATATGGGACTTCGGCGATGGAAGTGAGCCAGCAACGGTCCAGGAGCCCATCCATATCTACACCACCACCGGCATCTATGACGTCACTCTCCTCATCAGCAACCCGGCAGGGAATGACACAACCACAAGAACGGCGTATATCAACGTCACAGAACCAGTTCCACCTCCGACAGCAGACTTCTCGGCTAATGTGACCGAGGGGGTGCTGCCCCTTACCATACAGTTCACCGACAACTCCACCGGGACACCGACAGAATGGGTCTGGGACTTCGGCGATGGAAGTGAGCCCGTGAACGACCAGAATCCTGTTCACACCTACAACATCTCCGGTGTCTACG
>JAENZA010000014.1:0-2399 GCA_016841485.1 Methanobacteriota archaeon | reverse complement strand
GAGCCCGTGAACGACCAGAATCCTGTTCACACCTACAACATCTCCGGTGTCTACGACGTTGCCCTGACTGCAACCAATCCAACAGGAAACAACACCACCACAAAAACGGCGTATATCAACGTCACGGAACCCGTTCCACCTCCGACAGCAGACTTCTCGGCTAATGTGACCGAGGGAGTGCTGCCACTCACCGTTCAGTTCATCGACAACTCCACCGGAACCCCGACCGGATGGATATGGGACTTCGGCGATGGAAGTGAGCCAGCAACGGTCCAGGAGCCCACCCACTCCTACAACTTCTCCGGCGTCTATGACGTCACCCTCCTCGTCAGCAACCCGGCAGGGAATGACACAACCACAAGAACGGCTTACATAAATGTCACGGAACCTGCACACTCCTTCATCATTGCAAACATCTCCGCATGGGATATTGCCCATGGCGACCCCGTCGTGATCGAGGGCAGTGCTGAGGGAAGTCCGGCCTCTGTTGCAGTATGGATCATAGGCCCGGATTTCTTCACATGGACGACGGTGGACGTCAACCCCAACGGCACCTTCACCTCTGTCATCGACGGCATGACGACCATTGAAATGCCACAGGGAGAGTACTACTGCGTAGTCCAGCACCCGATGGCAAACGGCACATTTGACGTCTACTTCGGGAGTGAGGGAGTCTGGATTGGTATATACGACTCCCTCGACAATTACACCTCCATCACGGAAGACGGGACCATTAATGCATCCGATGCCTTCACCGCACTGACCGGCATGCTCGACAACCCCTTACTTGATGATACCTATACAACATCCTCCTTCGTCCTTGGCCCCGCCTATATACTGGTGGACGAAGCCGCTGACGTCCCCATGGGTGAGCCGCTGACCATCACCGGCCAAACCAATATCGGGGCGGGAAATACCCTCTCGGTCTGGATCATCAACATGAGCGAAGAGATGGTGGCATCGGGCGAGACCACCGTCCAGCCCTCCGGCGCGTGGCTCTTTGAGACGACGACTGACTTTGAGGTGGGTACCTACATGGCAGATGTATTCTGTTCCACCTATGAGATCGGAGATTCGATGATGTTTGACGTCATCGAACCCACCGAACTGACCTCCAACTTCACCGCCGACGTCACCACCGGGATGGTGCCCCTCACCGTCACCTTCACGGATGAAACCCCCGGTGCCCCGGAAGAGTGGACGTGGGACTTCGGTGACGGCACCAACACCACCTCGGCGGAGGCATCCACCTATGTGTACACCTACGAAGAACCGGGATGGTACTCCGTCTCCCTGAACGTCACCCAGGGGACCGAGGAGGCATCGGTTACCAAGGAGAACTTCATTGCCGTCTACCTTGCCGGCACCGATATCGGCTTTGGCGTTCCCGGCATCAGCATCTGGGAAGGAGACAACGGCCAAGCCCTCTCGATCAACCAGGCGGCCTTCGAAGGAACCATCACCGTGACCGGGACGAACGTCACCATCTCCGAGCCGGGGAGCGGGATCGCCGGGATAGTGATCATCTTCGGTGAAGACTTCTGGCAAGGAGACGGCTTCATCGGCGGAACGGTGGAAAATGTGATGGTAACCACCACCCCCGTCCTGATGCCCTTTGCCGGTGCCGACGCTTCGGCAACGGTCCGGTTCACCATGGACACCTATCCGGACAGCGGTTCCCTCGGCCTCTTCCTCGCACCCGGCGCTCCACCGGTCCTGGAAAGCGACGCCTCGACAATTCTGACAGGTGATAAACTGGCAATTGACCAGTGCGGGTTCACCCTGGACGTCCTGAAGGACACGATGCCGGCTATCACCTCAGCGAGGGTCAACCTGACAGTGCCTGACGGATGGAGCACGGGAGAGGATGTATGTCTCTTCGAGATCATCCGGCGCGATGACGGGGGAACAACGACCGTCCTCAGGACCACAACCACTGAAGGTGAAGGCTTCACTACCTACAGTGCACTCACCCCCGGGTTCTCCTCGTTTGCCCTCGCGGCCCTCGCACCGGCATCGGACTTCTTAGACGGCGACAACGATGGCCCCGACCCCATTCCTGATGAGGACAAACTGACGGACCCCGATTTGGAGGACGAAGAAGAGGACGGTGAATCCGACAGCATCATCGACGACCTGTTGGGAGGGCCCGATCTCGGGGCTCCCCAGGACCCGGGTATTGTAACCGGGCCGGCAGAGATGATCGATACCAGCAGTGAACAGGGCTCTGTTGAGAGTTATTTTGATAATCAGCCGACTTTCAGGGATCTGGCATCAGCCGTTCAGGAGGGCGGGGCAAGCACCCTCGGCCTCACTTCGGACGATGCGGCTCCCCCGCCCGCGGCAGCCGTCCTGAGTCCCGAGGCACTCCCGGTGGCGACCGTAGTGACCAGTGTTGC
>JAENZA010000183.1 GCA_016841485.1 Methanobacteriota archaeon | reverse complement strand
CTTCACCAAAAACGACGTCGCCGACCCGGTCTGGATCGATGCCCTGATCGCGGCGGTCAGGGCTGCCGACGGGACTGCATGACCACCACCGAATCCCGGCCGGGAGATGCCCCACAGGTATATGGGGGGGCCTGCACAAGCATTCATCAGGACGGATGGGTGTGACGAATGCTGAAGGCTTTCTGGGTCTGGTGATACTCTTTGAGATTGTCGCCTGCATTGTGGGCGTTGCGCTCCTCTCTCTCGTCTATGCAGTCCTCAGCAGAACGGACAACCGGATGATCCGGGTCGGGCTCCCCGCCCTTGCCATCGCAGCGGGTTTTCTCCTGCTCATGCCGCTTGATGCGCCGATGCTTCTTGTCGGGGCACTGATATTCGTGGTCCCGATGGCGGTCCTCATCCCTCCCTTCGTGTTCTCCGACTGGTTCGGAGAGGAGGTGCGGTTCACCCGCGTCCTCACCTGTGATATCGTGGTCTCGGTTGCCGGGGCCACCCTTCCGTTTCTCCTCGTCCTGTCCGGCCTTTCGATGGTTCCGGCGGTGTACTGGCATACCTCCCTTTCCAATGGTGCCGTCTATGCCTGCGTCATCGCACTGGATATCGCCCTTGCGGTACTGATCTACCGTGGCCTGGGATGGGGCCCCCCTCGCTCCTGACCAAAAGAGGGCCGATTCGGGCGTATTTTGGCCGTATTTTTGCCGTTTTCCGGGGGCTCAAAAAAGAACTGGAATACGCCGTTTTCATGGGAAAGGGGGGATTTTTCAAGGATTATAGCGGCCCTGTACAGGCGGGCAGTTTCCGGAGGTGCCAGTGGTCAGGGACAGGGGCGATCCGCCCGTATTTCGCATCTGTGTCGATCGTTTTTAAGGCGTTTTTTCGGGGAAAGAGGGCATATTTAACCGTTTCTTGTGGGGGGATTCGATCTCGTCCCGGCAGTGGGGTTCGTCCTCCTGATGCCGAATTGCCCCTCGCTCCGTACCAAAATGGGGCCGATTCGGGCGTATTCTGGGCGTTTTTTGGTGTTTTTCAGGGCACTCAAAAAAGAGTCGTTCTACGTCGTTTTCATGAGAAACGGAGGATTTTACAAGGACTATAGTGGCCCTGTACAGACGGGGGATCTGTGGAGGTGCTGATGGCCGGGAGCAGGGGCGATCCGTCCGTATTTCGCGTCTGTGTCGATCGTTTTTAAGGCGCGTTTTCGGCGAATGGGGGCTATTTAGCGTTGTGCCGGCCCCCTTCTGGCATCGCCCACTTGCAATGAGGTCATGGATTTGCGTCTTCCAGCATCGAGGGCTTCATTGAGGCGGTCACATTCGCCGACGGAGACTGATCCCCCTAGCTCTCCTTCGTATTTTACCAGGCTCCAAAAAGGAAAGTGTATGAACTGCGGGACGTGAAGTACATAGAACGGATAAGTGTGGGAGCAACATGGAAACATCAGAGATAACCAGCGCAGACGACTGTATCGCCGAAGGGATGGCGCTTGCGGAACAGGGGAACTACGAGGAGGCAATTACGGCATACGACCGGGCATTAGCGGTGGATGAACAGAGCGCCGCTGCCTGGTACGGGAAAGGCCGTGCCCATTATGAACTGCACCAGTACGGGGAGGCAGTCGGGGCCTTTGGCCTGTCACTCGAATGTGACCCGGACAACATCCCCGTATGGGACTCCCTTGGCATCGCTCTCATCAATCTGAACCAGTTTGAAGAGGCAATCGAGGCCATTGACCTGGCCCTCGCCCTCGATGCGGAGAATGCCTCTCTCTGGTACCACAAGGGATGGGCCTTCGCGAGACTGCAGGAACACGACGAGGCCGTCCGGGCCTTCTGCCAGTCGCTCGAATATGACCCCGATTCCCTCCCTTCATGGGTCAATCTGGGCACCTCCCTCAATATTCTGGGACGCTTTGAGGAGGCACTCGACGCCGCCGACCTCGCTCTCGCCCTGGATTCCGGCGACGCACACGCCTGGAACATGAAAGGGGACGCCCTGATGGGTATTGAGAGATATCAGGGGGCGCTTGAGGCGTATAACAAGGCACTTTCGATCGATCCCGAACATGCCCATGCATGGTACAGCAAGGGGGTTGCGCTGAGAAAGCTTCGTCCGGGCGACACCCCCTGACACGGGTGGATATAGCGGTATGCGCCCCGTCCTCCTCATTGCGGCGGTTGGGGGCCGCCTCACCGGAGCGGACAGCCGTCCTCTCATCCGGCCAGTTCCGGCTCACTCTCTTTTCTTTTCCGGTGGAGCAGGATGAGAAGCCCCGCGAGGATCAGCGGATAGAAGAGGTCCAAATACATCCCCGCTCCGGCGTTGTTCGGGGCGAAATTGCCGTTTACCACCATCTCGTCGACATGCCCGAGCCCTGCACCACCGGGTGCTACCGGGCGGCGAGGGGGGAGGCCGACGCCATCGAACCCGCGACCATCGACGTCGCCGGGTCGGATGTGATCGTCATCGGAACGCCGGTCTGGATGTTGCGGGCGACGCCCCCGGCCAA
>JAENZA010000182.1 GCA_016841485.1 Methanobacteriota archaeon | reverse complement strand
CGGCGACCACGGGGGTTCGGTGCTTCTGACGCGGGCGAGGAACTGCGGGGCGAACGTGCGCGAGAGGTGAAGGGAGGTTTTCGCACGGCATTCCCAAGGGAATAGAAGATCAACACGGTGCTCCCTGACCACCGGTGTCAATCGGGTTGAAGATCCATCGCCATGACGGTGCAGCAAAAGCAATGCACCATGAGGAGGTTGACTTCCCAATCCGGCAGCTCATCCTTCGCCAGCATCCCTTACCGATCCGATACCATCTTCACTCCGTCCGTGATGGTTCTGTCCATCTTGATACACCCGGGTAATCTCGTGTGCTATCGCATCCCAGGATAACTCATCCTTCATCTTATTGTACGCATTCCAGCTCATCTGCTCCAGGAGTTCCGGATTCTGGAGCAGGTTTAGTATCGCTTCCGCCAGAAGATCGGCGTCTTTTGGAGGAACAATAATACCGGTTTTGCCGTTATCAACAACCTCAGGAATACTACCGACATTTGTTACGACAACGGGCTTTTTAAACGCGTATGCGATCGGTATTATGCCGGATTGTGATGCATCCACATACGGGAGGACGACAAGCGCCGCCCTCTGGAAAAAAACGGCGACCTCTTCATCCGGAATAAATCTGTTATGAACTTCATAATGGTCATGATCAGCAAAGATATCCGTATACCCTGAGAGGTCTCCCTGGCCCGCAATAATCACCTTCACATCAGGAATTACAGAGATAATTTTAGGAACCGCCTCAATCAGGTATGTTATCCCTTTATAGTACTGAATTAAACCAAAAAATAGAATCGACTTTTCAGCGGTTACGTTCTCTCTCTCCCACCGGGTGAAGTAAGAATAATCCCCATGCTTTACAATCCTGATTTTATCGCCGGGGAAGCCTTGAGAGACCAGTGCTTCCTTCTGCTGATCGCCATGGACAAATATCGCATCCGCAACCCTTCTCGTCATCAACCTGCAGATCCGGAAGTTTAATCGATTCAAGAATCTCTCTCCGGCATGCAGAGCGGGGTCGTGTTCCGTAACAAAAAGGGGACATTTTCCATTCAGGTTATATAAATAGAACAGTGTGCCAACGATCGAATCTTCAAATGTCGCATGGATAACATCAGGCTCTTCTTCTCCGATCATCTTGAGGATGCGGTAATACATCAGGGGATTGAACAAATTTAAGAGCATTCGTACGTATGACGGTGCCATAGGCAGCCTGATGACTTTTACAGCTCCATCGGGGTAATGTGACTCATTATAGAGATAATCACCCAAAAAAACAATGACCTCGTTGCCTTCTTTAGCTAATGCGTTCGCAAGCTGCGCATTGTATAACTGCGTGCCTCCGAGTCCGGTTAAGTGAACGAGAATGACCTTCATACACCCCCTCCCATTTCAGTCCATCTCCGGTTCTCCTATAACACGACTTATGATCCAGCTGGATTACCCTGTCCCTCCGAACCCCCCAACCATCTCAACGGGGCCCTCACTTCGACCGAACAGCCCAAGGCTGAGGCGGAGGGGAAAGGCAGTCAGGTCTCGCCGCCTGCACCAGATTGTCAGCGAGATCCGAGAATTTCAGGCCGGCGGCCAGGGACAACCGCGATCATGTTCGTCCTGTCATCTCACCGGCCTAATCAGGAGATTTAAGTTTTTCATGTATCATCGCCAAACATTCCCATAGTGAGGGGGAGGGCACTGGCCAGTACCATGCCGAAGGAATAGTACTTCGTTAACCGCTCGATGGATAGGAGCCATATCACTCAACATATAAATACGTTGGGCACGCTTCACCGTAAGGATACACTCTTTTTTTCCAGCCAAATCAAGAATGGGCCAGGTATAAGGGAAGAACCCATCTCAAACCCGGGAATCTTTGGCAGCCGTTGCCGTGGGGACAGTAAATCAGAGAGGTGCTTGTCCATGCGATATCCCACGTATCGACCAGGTTCGGAGTGGCTGTCAGGCGTCTCTCTCCTCTTTTTGCATCCTCGCTTCCGGCAATCACCAAAGCCCTCCCGATCCCCGCCTGACACTGCCGCACGGTGCCCTTGCTACAGAGCACCCACCGCCCAAAACTGCCGCGCCCTCAAAGAAAGAGTCCTCTCTTATCCAGTGGAGTTGTGCTGTTCAAAAGGCGCATTCGGCGAGGAGAATACTGGCAACCATTGTCGATATCTCAGGTACAAGTTGGATAAGAGACCCGATTGATGAAACCCTTTGTGTACGATGCCTTTCCGTTGAGACAAGGGCAATAAATCCATAAGTTCACCCACCCCACATTTCAGTATATAAATATTCCCAAATTTTTGATGGGCCGTAAAAATGGCAAACATAATAAAAGTACGTATTTTTTGCAGGATTATCCCAATATAACACATATAAATCGAGATACAAATAAGCGAGACAATAAATAGAGGGAGTCCATAAAAATTAGTGTCGAGGGAGAAGCCCCTCTACGAGCCCTCCGGGACAGATGCAGCCACCGGAGGGGATTCTTAGGAGATGATGCATGAAAAAAACTCAAT
>JAENZA010000181.1 GCA_016841485.1 Methanobacteriota archaeon | reverse complement strand
AGATGAGAGAGCGAGGGCATGAAGTCAAGATCACTGCAAGGGACAAAGAGATCACTTTGCAACTCCTATACAAGTACGGCCTCGATTTTGCACAGACAGGCAGTGGAAATGGCGGGAATACAAACCTGATACGCGAATGGATTTCTCGCGATATAGAAGTGCTTAAAATTTCCCACAAATTTCGTCCGGATATTTTGCTTGGCGTCGGGAACCCTTCGATAGCTCACGCCGCAATGATGCTGAGAAAGCCGTCTGTGATTTTTACCGATACAGAACATGCGAAATTTGGAAACGGAGTCACATTTCCCTTCGCAAGTGTCATCTGTACTCCCTCATGCTACTGTGACGACATCGGCCCGAAACAGGTCCGCTACGATGGCTACCATGAACTCGCCTATCTCCACCCAAAACACTTCACCCCCAACCCCGCTGTCCTCGCCGAACTCGGCCTCACCGAAGGCGACCCCTTCATCATCGTCCGTTTCGTCTCCTGGCAGGCGAGCCATGACATCGGCCAGCACGGCATCCGCGACAAGATCGGGCTCGTGAAGGCGCTGGAGCAGTATGGCCGCGTCCTGATTACCTCGGAGGGGGCGCTGCCTCCTGAGTTGCAGCCCTACCAGATCAGGGTCTCCCCGGAGAAGTTGCATGATTTGCTGTACTACGCGACGCTGTATGTGGGTGAAGGTGCGACCACTGCTTCAGAATGTACCGTGCTGGGCACTCATGCAATCTACGTCAATAGTCTTGGATTGGGCTATATCGCTGAAGAAGATGAGAAATATCACCTTGTTTCTGATTTTTCCCGCCGGGACTGCACCGACGAGACCGTGCTTGCCGAGGCGAGAAGACTGTTGCAGAACCCGGACTTGAGGAAAGAAGGGAAGCAAAAAGGTGAGGCACTCGTGCAGGACAAGATCGATGTAACAGCATTTATGGTCTGGTTCATTGAGCATTATCCTAAAAGCGTCGATCTGATAAGAACCAACCCGAGATTCAACAGTAGTTTGGACATCATTAACACTATATGAAGGGAGAACCATGCAGAGCCTACTATCAAAGATCGCAAATCAGAGTGCAAAAATCGGTATCATAGGTCAGGGATACGTCGGCCTCCCGCTCGCGATGGTCTTTGCGAAAAATTTCACCGTCCTTGGGTACGACGTCTGCTTAGGGACTATTGAATGTCTTAGGGCGGGAAAATCCCAGATCCAGGACGTCGGGGATGAGCAACTCTCTCAGTGCCTCGGGCAAACATACTTCCCGATATCCGATCCCGAAGACCTCGACACGTGTGATTTTCTCATTATCTGTGTCCCGACCCCGCTGTCGGAGGACAAGATCCCCGACCTGAGTCATATCAAGAGCGCCTGCACGACCATCAAAACCGTCCTTCGTTCCGGGCAGTTTGTGGTTCTCGAGAGCACCACCTACCCCGGAACGACTGATGAAGTAGTGGTCCCGATCCTGGAAGAGACAGGGCTCGTTGCCGGCAGCGACTTCGGCGTCGCTTACTCACCCGAGCGAGTTGATCCGGGGAACAAAAATTTCCCCATCGACAAGATACCGACCGTCGTCGGCGGCATCAACACAGAGTGCACCGAGGTCGCCGCTGCCCTCTACGGGAGTGTCATGGACCAGGTTGTCCCTGTCCGTGATGCTCGTACGGCAGAGGCCGTGAAGATGGTCGAAAACATCTTTAGAAACGTAAACATCGCCCTGGTGAACGAACTGGCCCTCATCTTCGAGCAGATGGGCATCAACACCTGGGAGGTAATCGATGCTGCTGCCACCAAGCCCTACGGCTTCATGCCCTTCTACCCGGGCCCCGGCGTCGGTGGCCACTGCATCCCCCTCGACCCCTACTATATGTCATACCGGGCGAAGAAGTACGGTTTCATTCCCCGCTTCATCGAGACCTCCGGTGAGATTAACGAGTTCATGAAGATGCACGTCATCAACCTTGCCGAACGCGGTCTCCGACAGGTCGGTAAGCGCCTCTACGGGGCCAGGATCACCATCATGGGCCTAGCCTACAAGAAGAACATCAACGACCCCCGGGAATCACCCGCGATCAAGATCGTCGAGGAACTCGCCAACCTCGGGGCCGACGTGCAGGTGTACGACCCGTACGTTCCTTCGCTTGCGACGAAGGCCGGGGTGTTTACCTCGGCCAAGAGCGTTGAAGAGGCACTCAGCGGGGCGGAGTGTGCAGTCTTTCTCGTGGATCATGACGTGTTCCGGGGGATCTCGATGGAGACGGTGAAGAGGCTCGCGGCCTCGCCGGTGATCGTGGACGGGAAGAATCTGTTCGCGGGCGGAGATGAGATTGTGTATCTGGGGATTGGGAAAGGCAGGTCTGATATCGATGATTGCAACGATAGACACAAAGGATAACTCTCTGGCGGGCCTGAAGGAGAAAACCCTCCTCATCCTCACTCCTTCCTATCCCAATGATGACGAGTCTTTCATCGTTGAGACGTTCGTCAAGTATCAGGTTGCCGAGTTAAAGCAGTACTTCAAAAAAGTCATTGTTATTGCGCCG
>JAENZA010000180.1 GCA_016841485.1 Methanobacteriota archaeon | reverse complement strand
GGTCGCCGGGAGCGATCCCTGCCCGTTCGCGGATATCTTTCGGAAGCACCACCTGTCCCCGTGCGTCGACGCTCACGACCGCCTCGATCGTGCAGGCTCCGGAACAGGAGGATCTCCGCTCATCACCCGGGGTATGTTCCATACGGTTCACCGGATCAGGGTTGTCGGCGGGAGCATATCAATGTTCCGAATATTCTGAATATTCTGAAAAATCATATGCTTTCAGAGAGGTGCACTGCACTCAGCTTGACACTCTCCACGGCTAACGCCGGGAGATTCTTGCTTCGTTGACCGGAACTTGCACCGCCGGGATTGGCGGTGTAGCGGTTCCGATCTCCACAAGCGTAGATTCGGGTGTGCCCCACCCTACAGATGCTCGTTTGAGAATATTCTGAGCGGCGTTCAGATCTCTTGGCGCGGTATACCCACAGACCGGACAGCAGTGTACCCGTTGTGAGAGATCCTTCTTTTCCCGGTGCCCGCAGATGAAACAGTCCTGAGTTGTGTAGGCCGGATCAATCAGGTGGACATACGTACCAGCATTCGCAGCTTTGTAGCATATGAACTCCCGGGCTTTATACCACGCGGCATCAAGAATAGATTTGGACATGCCGCGAAGCTTCGATTCAAGCGACTCAACCATCGGTTTGATGTTCAGGTGTTCCAGAGCAATGAAATCGTAGTGATCCACATAATACCGGCTCCACTTGTGCAGGAAATCGTTCCGCCGGTTCTCCACTTGCTCGTGGATCCGGGCAACTCTGATCCGCTGTTTCCGGCGGTTCCTGCTGCCGTTTACCGCCCGGGAGAATTTCTTCTGAGCACGCCGCAACCGCTTTGCGGACTTGCTGACGTTGTGCGGATGTTCGAAGACCGTGCCATCGGTATCGGTGGAGAAGTTCTCCAGGTTCAGGTCGATCCCGACCGATCTAGTACCGGTCGTCAGCTCTGGTGTGTCCGGGGTCTCTGAGATGATCGCCACGAACCATTTGTGAGCGGCGGTGTGCTTGACCACGATCTGCTTGATCTTCCCGGGAACCGGGCGGCTGAGTTCAATCTGGAACTCCCCGATCCTGCTCAGCCAGAGGCGATTGCCCACGAGCTTGAACCCGGTCTGCTCATAGATCATTGAGTGAACCCACTTCTTCCGCAGTTTCCCTACTTTTCTCCCCGTTGCCTTCAGTTTCTTGAGAGCGCGGAGGTTGTGGACGATCTGCTGAACGACATTCTGAAGAACCTTGCTGTGAACCTCTTTCAGTTCGGGATACTCTTCTTTCAGTTTCGGGAGACAGGAGTCACGGTATACTCTGTTCTCAAGACACCAGTTCCGGACAAAGGAGCACCTCGCAAAACCGTTGAACAACTGCCGCTCAACGGCATGGCCGGGATACGCTCGATACCGGGTGACGTGTCTCATTGCAGACTCCATGGGGGTATTGGGGCGTATCCGGCTATAAGCTATCTAGTGCGGGGTGAAAGTATTCTTACCAGGGGGGCAATTCATCCCCACGGGCTTTAGCCAGGGGCTTTCTTGCCCCCCCTTGAACCCCAATCTGTAATGCAAGAAGGGTCGTACCGCGCCTGCCCATCACAGAACGTCGGAACATCCCCAAACTGGAGGTGCCGGGGCAGGTCACATGGTTCGGATGCGTCCGCATCTTCACCCGCCAGCCAGAGGGAGAGCCGCGGCGCACTTATATCCCGGGAGCGCCAACTGTTGGTAACCATCGGGCAGATATCATGGATGCGAACATACGGGAAGCGGAGCGGTGGTTGCGGCAGGGGGAGCGGGACCTCGTCAGCGCAAGGAACAGCTGCCGGTCGGGGGATTTCGAGTGGGCCTGCTTCCAGGCACAGCAGAGCGCAGAGAAATCCCTGAAAGCCCTGCTGTATGCCAGGGGATTCCGGAAGATCCTGACGCATTCGGTCTATGAGCTGATCCGGGAGGTCGGTATCTCCGAACCCTCGTTTCTGGCGTTGAAGAGCGAAGCCAAGGTGCTCGACAGCGCTTACATCATGACCCGCTACCCGGACAGCATCGTGGGGAACCTGACACCGTCGGAATACTATGACAGGGAGGATGCCGAAGAATGCATCGAGCATGCGGACTCGATCTGCAGTGCCGCGAGGCAGTCGCTCTCCGGGTGAACAGGCAGGTCCGGGACCTCGCCTGCGAGATCCGGTCGCGCCGGCGCGTGAGTGCCATCATCCTCTACGGCTCGTTTGCTCGCGGGGACTTCCACGAGGGGAGCGACGTCGACCTGATCGTCGTCGGAGACTTCCCCGAACGGCACCATAAGCGGGCTGCAGCCATCCTCGATCTCACCGATCTCCCGGTCGAACCGCTCTGTTACACCGACGAAGAGTTCGCCGACCTTGTCCGGGACGGCAACCCCTTCGTCCTCCAGGCGATGGCCGAAGGCATCCGGATATAGACGGGGCCGGTCTTACGCGACGGCAACCTGCTCTTTCGCCTGCTCGCTCATGAGACGCTCGAAATACTCGTGCGCCTCGAGCGCCGCCTTCGCCCCCTCGCCGGCGGCGACGATGATCTGCTTGGCCTTCACGCCGGTCGCGTCCCCGGCC
>JAENZA010000179.1 GCA_016841485.1 Methanobacteriota archaeon | reverse complement strand
TGCAGGACCCTCTTATGGCCGAAATGCAGCCATGCGAGCAGCGAGAATACAAGCTGCATCGGGACAAAGAGCACCGGAACGAATACGGATACGAGTCCGAGAATAACAATATCCAGGGGGATATTCCAGACGTACACCGGAATCAGATCCAAAGGCACCTTCTCCGGATATGCGTCCTGAACGGCAGTAGCACATGCGGCAGACGGCAGCAGTGCGAGGCAGAAGATGACCAGAGCGATTCCGGCAATCCGCACCCGCGTGACCATGGATTTATATAAAACCGGTAGCAATAAAAAGATTTGGTTTGGTAGGAGTTCGGCTTTGTTGAAAGCATGTGAGAGGCAATCATTTAAGCATAAGCATTGCAATTCAGAGCATACGGAATGGTTCCTGTCACACTCTCGCCATACACTTTAAGTCTCCAGGTACCTGATGCAGGGCTGCTTATATCTACGCGGATCCGTCCATCCAGACGTCCACCATAATTATCATGGTACGAACCATACAGGCTCCCATCCGGTCTGTAGATCTCCAATCTCAGGGAGTGGTCCGGGGTAAACCAGTTTAAGTCGACATTCAGTAAGGACATACCGGCTGGTACATTGAACAGATGAGTATCAGTCTCCCCCTGTGTGATCGTAAAATACTCACGGGTTCCATACCCGTCCGCCTGCGAGAGAAGTCCCGCGACTCCGTCATTTTCGTTTCCGATACCTGCAGCTGAAACCATCGGCACGATGAAGGCGACGACGGCCAGAAGTCCTATAATGCGGCTGATCTTCATCAGAATCCACCGATGAGACATCGGAAGACCTCCGTATAAAAATTCTGTCCAATTTCTTTACACGTTTTATATACGCAAGCAGTACGTCGATCTCGGCGCGTGAGAGATCACCCAAGCGTCTCCGGAATAGCACGCAGGATCACGGGCATTTTGCCGGGAATCGTCCACTCCGCGCCTTTCTGAAGGACAAGCGCAGTGTGGGAAAGGTGTTGCGCGGAATATTAAACTCCACCTCAAGGGGCTTTTCCGAAAAATAACCGTTGAAGCAAGAGATTACTCACGACGGAACCAGGGCTCAGTACTTCGCTAATTTGAGACACCCTGACTGTGCCTCTCCAACCGAAAACCAGCACAAAAACGAAAGATCTATAAGAGTTGCAGGCGTCCCCTCATGCCTTTACCCAAAAGGAAGACGACGACCTGCAGAAAGAATAGCGACCTCAAGCCGAAAGACTCTTGTGTTCGTGTCGTCGCGGCACTGGATCAGCACCTGAGTATTCCCATTCAAGGGCAGCTCACCCAGACAGACCTGTTTCAGGCTCTGGTCGGCATGGCTGCGATGCACCAGTCCATTCATTCAATGACGAGGATTCTGGATCGAATGCCGTGCGAAACGTCATTCGTTACCATCTGAAGAAACTCGCTATGGACGATCTGGAGCAGAAGAGTACCGCTATCCTCACCCACTTCGTGCACCATGTCCTGAAACCCGGGAATGCGTATCCGTCCGCGATCGACTCCACCAACGACCCGTACTACGGGGAGACCGCCGGCGAGAACGAATCGTATATCATACACAGCAAGCGGAAAAAGTCAACGAACGAGTTCTACTCCTACGTCACCCTCTACGTGACCACAAGGGATCGGCAGATGACACTGGCCGTGTATCCGGTGCGTCAGGGAATCTCAAAGGTCGGCTACATCGCCCGGTGCCTCGACCGGATCGCCGAGCTTGGTCTCTGCATCGAGGCACTCTGCCTGGATCGGGAGTTCTACACCCGGAAGGTCTTCGGGTTTCTGACCCGGGTGCAGGTGCCGTTCATCGTCCCGGTCAGGAAACACGGTAAACGGATGAAAGAACTGCTGCAGGGGACACAGTCCCGGTATGCCGAATACCGGATGAAAGCCAAACCGCCGCTTCTCCTGACCATCGCGGTTGCGGTGAAGTATGCTAAGGGAAAGCAAGGAAAACACGGGGTTGAGAATCTGGGCTACGTCGTCGGTGGCCTTGCATGGAACCCGCTTCGGGTGCACCAGACCTACCGATCCCGGTTCTCGATCGAATCGTCCTACCGGATGTGAAACCAGGTGAAACCCCGGACCAGCACGAAGAATCCGGTGATCCGCTATCTCTATGCCATAATCTCCTTCCTCCTCAAGAACGTTTGGATTGCTCTGTTGTGGAAGCACTTCTCTCCGGTGAAGCAGGGGCCACGAACCATCGAAATGCGCGCTTTCCGATTTGACTGCTTCATTGTTATTATCTGGGAAGTTATCCGGACATCGATGAGGATAGTGAAAGGAATTCCCATCTTGCGGCAGCTGGTTTAGGGAAAGGAGGGAGATGCGATGTCGGGAGGAATTACAGGGAGAGGAAGTTAGCGAAGTACTGGGTTTCACGAGTCTATCCCGGGGATTGAGCACCTCACTGCTCGAAGGGTGGTGGGAACCCGGCCGCCGCCCCAGAGGAGCGCAACATCACAACCCTTTACTCCCCGGCCGCCCCAAACTCAGATAAGTGCCGCAGCAAAGAGCCCCCATGCCCACTCCCGATGTCGTCGAGCGCCGGACCGTCCTCATCATCGCCACCCTCGCCGCGTTCC
>JAENZA010000178.1 GCA_016841485.1 Methanobacteriota archaeon | reverse complement strand
GACGTAGTTGTAGATGACCGCCCCGGTGGAGACCCACAGGATATACAAAAAGAGCGAGAGCGCTATTGTCAGCACCACGGGGAGAAGCTGCATCACCGGTACCGTGCGGTCACGCTCGGGCCGGTCAAGGTCGGGAAGGTCGGGTGACTCGGAAAAATCCTCCGGTGCGAGGGGCCGGATCACCTCGATACTGCAGTCCTCCGCATGCATGCCGTAGCCGACGATCACCTGGATGACAAAGGTGCCCTCGGGGGCGAATTCCTTGATAGGGATCTTAATCTTCTGAAAATCCGGGACATAGATATTGGCGTGATAGAAGTCCGTATAGTTATTCCCGTTGACGGCACGAAGGGTGAGATGCATGGGTGCCCCGTGGTTGATGAACTTGATATACAGGTTCTCACCCGCAGCGACACGGGTAATCTTCGGGACCTCAACAGAGTTTATGTGGCGGTTATTCAGGTGGATTGTACACGGTTCTCCCATTCTCTTTCACTCCTTTCTTATTCTTCCCTGCACTCCAAACCCGGCGTGAGCAGGTTGGGGATGCCTTCCCGGATGGGGTAGTCGACGCTGCAGGCGGTGCAGGTCAGCGTTCCCTCGACGATGTCATCCTCGCCGTCCTCCAGGACCGTCTTTTCGGTCACCGCAAGGCTGAGGCTGCCGCGGCAGACCGGACAGCAGAGGATCTCCATCGTCGACATCCGCATCGTCTCACCTCAAATCGATGATCTGCGACATCTCGGGTCCGGTGGAGATCAGTTTGATCGGGACCCCGATATCCTCTTCCGCCTTGCGGAGGAACGCCTTTGCCTTCTCGGTGAGCTGGTCGTATTCGGTCGCCCCGAAGCACGCCTCATCGACGTTGTCGATGCCGGTGATCGCGGCGATGGTGCACCCGTTGATCATCGCCGAATAGCGTGCCATCTCGCCGTCCCAGCCTCCGATACGGCGTTCACGGTGCGTGACGGTGCCGAATTCCTCGATACCAAGGGCATGGGACTCCTCCCTGGACATCTCGGTCCCGAAGGGGCCTTCGCCGACCCGGGTCGGGTACGCCTTGAAGACCACGATCACATCATCGATCCGGGTCGGGCCGACGCCGTTGTCCGCGGCGATCTGCGATGCCGAGGTGTCCTTGGAGGTGACGAAGGGATAGGTGCCGAAGTAGAGTGAGATCCCAAAGCCCTGCGTTCCTTCCAGGATCACATTCTCCCCGCGGTCGAGAGCATGGTTGATCTCAAGAGGGACATCGATGGTATACGGTGCGAGGTAGGGATTGTCCTTTGCCTGCTGTGCGACCCGCTGCACCCGGTCGACATTCGCAGGTCCGCACCCCGTCCCGGTGGTCCCTATCTTCTTCGAGAGATAGACATCCGCCTTGTCGAGCTCGATGTGTTTGGGTTCGATGACCGAGCAGCGTTTGTCGACAAAGATACGGCCCTCTACACCGACAGACTCGATCTCCTGTTTCAGCACGTCAGGGTTGACAAGGACCCCGGTGCCGATAAAGAGGCGTGCATCCGGGAAAACAAACCCGGAGGGAATCATCCTGACGCCGTATTCCTTCTCCCCGACCTGAACGGTGTGGCCTGCGTTCGGTCCAACACCGCCGCGGGATATTATTGTAGGTTTATCTTTATGGGCAACATGGGCGACGATCTTGCCCTTTCCCTCATCCCCAAAAAATCCACCGACTATGATAGTGCAGCTCATTCTTCAATCATGTAGAGATAGGAAAAGGGGGATGATAAATCTTACAATGCGAGATGCCCCGGCGGGGAAAAACAGCCTCTGCGCCGGTTCTCCAGTGGAAACAAAGGGGTTAGAGCAAACCGAAAGTGTTTATCTTTATCCTTCATCGACTGCTTAGCAACTCATTTAACTCACCTGTTCACCCAGGGTTTTCCGATAGGATCTGTTCATACGAAATGGAGACATTCGTAACACCGTGGAGAAAACCGGGCACACATCTCCACATACACCTCCCCTGAAAATGCACAAAGTTCCAGTGGAAATGAAGGGGTTTGGGGGCCCTGAAAGTATATTTTGACAGTACTTTGTACACTAATTCCCCAATGGATGATGTCTGCCATTAGTCTGACTTTTTTTCGCCATATCCGCTCCATATCCCCTCCGCATGAATGCAGGTACGGTGAATATACCATTTATTTCTCCATAACTCCTGTATTCGGAGCGAACGGCTCAATCCTGCTGTGCAGACGAGATTTCCCTTCGCCGGTTTTCCTTCACCCGTTCCCTCTTCCCGGAGGTCTCCCTGCCCGGCGGGTGGAAAAAATTGTGGTAGCAGGCGCCCCGGCTCTCTTTCCCCGCATGCCGTTTGACCGGCATACCTGAATACAATCTCTGCGGTGTACAGGAATTTAGATCCTTTTTTACGCTGTTTTTCTGTAAGGATTTCATCAGGGACTGTACAGGGACGAACGCCGCTGGCATTCGCAAGCACCGGTCAGCAGCAAAAAACGGGACCAGAAAAAAGTGAGAGCCGACCTGTTCTACAGGCTCTCGAGGAACTCGCCGATCCGCTCGACCGCTGTCCTGAGATCATCGCGCGGGACGGCATAGGCACAGCGCAGGTGCCCCTCGCCCGCGGGCCCGAAGACGCTGCCGG
>JAENZA010000177.1 GCA_016841485.1 Methanobacteriota archaeon | reverse complement strand
ATGCGCCGACCGGGATTCAGAACATCAGGTTAGAATCCCTTATATGTCTGAACGGCGATTCCTGTGTATGCTAGGGACAGCTCCGACCCTGGAAGATTCGTGTTTCCACGGCGACCGCGTGGGATACGCCACGCGGTCCCTGGACCTGGCTGAGGCGCGCGGTGAGATTACCGCCGCCGATCGCGCATATATTATCGAGTTCGTGAACGATCTGCGGGCGTGCAGCGGGATCACCATCAGCAGACAGAACAAGATCACCACGCATTTGTGCCACTGGAGACGTTACATCGGGGAGTTCGACCAGAACACCATCGGGGACCTGATCGCCGGGGTGAACGCGATCCGGTCGGGTTGTAACCTGAGAACCGGGAAGCCCTACAAACCGAACACGTTAATCGACTACATCAAAATTCTGAAGCAGTTCTACGCCTGGATGAACGAGCAGGGCTATACCTCGATACCGGAGACGCGCCTCGCAAAGATCTCCGCGCCTCCAAAACCCCGGATGACGAAGACGGCTGCCGACATTCTCACTCCGGAAGAGATCACGGCATTTCTCTCAGCCTGCATGAGCAGCAGGGATCGGGCACTGTTCACGCTGCTCTATGAGGCAGGCCTCCGGGCGGGCGAGGTGGCCACTCTCACCTGGCGGCAGCTGGTGTTCGACGAATACGGTGCGATCGCGAACCTTGACTTCAAGACAGGGAAGCCGCGATACGTCCGGCTGCTGATGTCGACGGAGGCCCTGGCCGCCTGGCGCCGGGACTATCCCCTCCAGCAGTCCCCGGATGCCCTGGTGTTCCTGAACCACCACGGCAAGCCGCTCACCCATGCGGCAATGGCGAAGCAGATGCGGGATATTGCCCGCCGCGCCGGGATTAAAAAGCATTTGACCCTGCACCTGTTCCGCCACAGCAGGATCACGCACCTGATCCGGGAAGGGGTCTCGGTTCCGGTCGTCGGTATGCTATTCTGGGGGGATCCGACCGCCCGAGAGCTGCAGACGTACCTTCACCTCGTGAACCTCGATGTCGACCGCGCGATGCTCACCCACTACGGGATCACGTCCGAGCGGAGTCTCGAGCCTGAGCGGGTCGAGGTCCACGAGTGCCCCCGGTGCCATACGATCGCCGGACCGGGGATCCGGTTCTGCGGCCGGTGCGGATTAGGACTGACGGACGCGGCCGCAACAACGGTGGCCACGCTCAAAGGCGACATCACGCTGGACCTGGTTCGGCAGATGATAGACGAAGCGCTGGCTGAACGGAAAACGGATTGATCAGTTTCACCCCGCGCCCATTACCATTTTTATAATCTCCCGACAGCATTTTTGCTCGTATGCAGCAGGTCGATGAGGAGGCCCTGCAGGCGTGGATCCGGGACGGGCTGAAAGAGGAGGAAAGACTGAAAGAGCTCATCGTCGAGCGCATGCGGGCGCACGGGATCTGGCCGTGATCATTGGTTATTTTCGCATTCTTCCTTGCGTTTTGTCTTGTCGCGTTTACGCTCTTTCGTCTCACCGGTGAGCGATTCCAATGTTTCATAGAAGCTTATCTTATAATCTAGTTTGTTGGACGTAAAGCTCCTTAACTCATTTACATATTCCTGCAGGGCCTCTGCCACAACCTCGGGATGCTCGGCGATGTCACGCTTGATACGCTCGCGCTGCTCCCTCGCTTCTTCCGTGAGCGGGGTTCCGCACACGAGACAATACTGAGCGTCCTCGGGATTGATCTGTTTGCACTTGGGGCACCGACCGATAGATTCAACAAATCGCTTGACCGCGTCCTCGATCGCCGCGTTTCTATTGCTGCCATATCGCCGTTCAGCAATTTCGTCGAGGGCTTCCAACAGGTCCTCGTCGATCCGGATTGAGGTGCCGACTTTCGCCATGGTATGCCTCTATTGAACTTGTATTCATCGTACTAATAAATGTTCATGTGGCACATATAATACAATAATGAACAAAATTAATATATCAAAAGGTATATTGTACCACGGTGAATACACCGTGAGCGACACAACCGACGAACAAGACCCCTGCCGGGTCGTCATCATGATGCCCCGCCCTCTCGTCGAGAAACTCGACGAGGAATGGAAACGGCGGCTGTATGAGAGCCGGTCGGACCTGGTCCGGCAACTCGTGGCCGAATCCGTGGGGTATGACCTTGCAGCGATCTGAGCCCCGGGTCGTCCCCGCTGAGGCGGTCAGGGCGCTCGAACAGGAATACGAACAAGCACTCGGGTTCCGGCTCCGAATTGGCGAGTTCATGGAACGCCGAGGGATATGGAGGATAGAACGATGAACGACATCGTAGAAGAGTGCGGCCCCTGCACCCCCGCCTGCAAGCATGAAGGGCATGGTGCCGCAGAAAATGTAGAGACGCCAGAGAATATAACCGTTATCGCTCGCGCAACGGCCATCACGCCGCCGAACGACGATATCCCGCATGGCACGGTGCACCGGTGCCGCTGTTGTGGCGCGGAAACCACGCGGATCGCGATCTGCGATGCCTGCGTCGAGGCCGAGCGGGCCGAGAGGGCGGAGGCCCTGGACCGACTCTGCCGGCGGCACGGGGTCCGGCGGGTCGAGGATCTGCCGCCGGCAGTGCTCCAGGAGCACCGGGCGGCATGGGGGCGGTG
>JAENZA010000176.1 GCA_016841485.1 Methanobacteriota archaeon | reverse complement strand
ATGCCACCCTGCTCAAATCCGATACGAGCAGGGGAGCCCTTCGTTTTTATCAGCCCGACAGGCTGGAGTATGGTATACGCATCCGGACGGCGTCGCTCGGGAGTGCGCTTGCACTCGCCTCCGAGCTCCGGTGGTATATCCAGCGATACGTCGAAGAGGTCCTCTTCGAGCCCGGGGAGGGCATATTCTGCTCGTCCGGCCTTGCCCGGCAGATCTACGAGCGGGACGTGAAACCTGCGTCTCCGTGGGGATACCGCTGTCTCTACTGGATCTCCGGGGACCACATGGTCGATACCATATGGATGGACGAAGGCACGACGCCGGAGGCGTATGCCGACCGCACCGGGCCCGCCGATACGGTGCTCGAGGTCTGGTGCACCAGGGAAGAGTATCCGGCCGGGTAGGGCGGGTGCGGCGGGGATGCCGGACGGTGAAACCGGAGTGACCCTGCCTGATAATAAAAACCATAACGGAGTGCGGCGCAATTCAGATAAGGAAAAACCGTATGCCCGCACCTGACCTTTCCCTCGAAACTACCGTTGGTCCGCTTACGCTCAAGAACCCGTTCCTGCTGGCCTCGGGTCCGCCGACTGCTTCGGGCGAACAGATCAGGCACGCGTTCCGGCTCGGCTGGGCGGGTGCGGTCACGAAGACCATCGTCCCGGACACGATGGAGATTCAGGAGGTCTCGCCCCGTTTTGCGGCCTGGAAGGATGAGAATTCCGGGCTCCTCGGCTTTGAGAATATCGAACTCCTCAGCAGGAAGGACGAATCCTACTGGACCGGGGAGATTGCCGCCACGAGAAAGGAGTATCCGGATCGGGTTTTAGTTGCGAGCATCATGGCCTCGCCCGATCCGAAAGAATGGCAGGAACTTGCCTGTACCGTGCAGGATGCAGGGGCGGATGCGATCGAGTTGAACGTCTCCTGTCCCCACGGGATGCCGGAACGGGGGGTCGGTGCGGCGATCGGGCAGCATGCCGACCTGGTCCGCGAGGTGACCCGTGCAGTGCGGCAGGTCGCCACGGTTCCCATGGTCGTCAAACTCACTCCCAACGTGACGGAGATCGTGCCCGTTGCGCAGGCTGCGGTGGACGGCGGTGCCGATATCCTTTCGGCCATCAACACGGTCCAGTGCCTCATGGGCGTCGACCTCGATACGCTTGAACCCCACCCCTCGGTTGCCGGGTCCAGCACGTACGGGGGATACTCGGGGCCCGCGGTAAAGCCCATCGGGCTCCGGATGATCGTGCAGATTGCCCGGGAGCTTCCGATTCCTCTCATGGGAATCGGCGGCATCTCCCGCTGGCAGGACGCTGCCGAGTACATAGCGGCCGGGGCATCGGCAGTCCAGGTCTGCACGGCGGTCATGTGGGAAGGGGCAGGTATCGTCCGCGGGATGAATGCAGGTCTGTCGGCATACCTTGCACAGAAGCACTTCATGGATGTTGCGGCACTCAAGGGCCGCGCCCTTCCCCGCATCGGAACGCATACCTCCCTCTCCCGCAACGATTACCGTTTCGCAACCAGACGATTCCCGGAACGGTGCACGTCCTGCGGCCGCTGTGTAACGGCCTGCCGTGACGGGGGGTACCATGCCATCTCGATAGCAGACCGGCATGTCGCGATCGATACGGACCGGTGCGACGGGTGCAGCCTCTGTTCCCACGTGTGTCCCGAAGGCGTGATCGTCATGCTGCCCGGTTCGTGAACCCAACTACCTGACTAAATTCCAGCCTTCATAGATATTGGTGTTCAAACTCCTGCTGCAAATCCTCTACGGAGACGTAGTTTCGCCGGGGGCTCCTCCTTGTTTCAGGACTCTCATTGTAATATACGGGAAGATCGAACACTAACACATGCAGTACAACTGGATCGGCGGAGATCTGCGGTTTTCCTACTGCACCGAGCACGACCTTCCCGATATATCCCGGATGCTCTCGAAGGAGTCGGTCTGTAGGTGGCTGTTTTTCGGACCGAGCACGGAAGAGGTCACGCGATCCTATTTTCTTCCTCTGATTGAGGAGATGCAGGCCGCGCTGGGGGAGGGGAGAACGCCGGACCACCATGTGTTCACATTAAGACAGGAGCATTCCGGGGACTTCGTCGGACAGTGCGCACTATTACCGGTCGATTTCTGTCCCGGATCGTTCCTGATCGGCTACCAGCTCGACGATATATACTGGGGAAGAGACTACGGTACCCTGGCCTGCACCTTTCTGGTCTACTTCGCGTTCACTGTGCTCGACAGTTACCGGCTGAACGGCGACACCGTTGCCGATAATACGGCATCACGGCGGGTGATGGAGAGATGCGGCTTTGTCCTGGAGGGTATCCAGAGGCAATACTGGCATGCCAGGGACGGATATTACGATCGTGTGGTCTTCGGCCTTCTGAAGAGCGATCTTACCCCGGAGCGCCTTTCGGCACTTGGGGAAATGTTCAAGGCATAGCGTCTGGCTACGAGTTGATGCTGCGTATACGGTTCAACAAGCCGACATTCAAAAAAGAGGTATCCTTCAGGCGAACATCTCGCCGAAGGTCGTGTGGAAGTGGTGCCGATCGAAGTCCACCGCGAGCTTGTCGATCGCCTTCGCGAAGTCGTCGCTGTTGATCGTATCGCGCTCCATCCTGATGGCGAACATGCCCGCT
>JAENZA010000175.1 GCA_016841485.1 Methanobacteriota archaeon | reverse complement strand
TCGCCGCAACGACGTAGGCAATCGCCCTGCTCGTCGCTCCCGTCCCGATGTAGAGCCCGACGTTGCTCGAGGAGGTTGCCTGCCCCATTCCGCCGAAGAGTCCCGCGACCACGGCGGAGAGGCCGTCGGCAAGGATGCCGCCGCTGATGTTCTTCATATCGGGCCGCTTCCACTCAGCATCGTTGATCTTCTGGCAGGTGGTCAGGTCGCCGATGGTCTTGAAGGTGGAGGAGATTACGACGATGATGAACGGGAGAAGGAGCGCTGCATCGAACGACCACCCCGGATGGCGGATCTCGGGGAACGCAAAGAGCGGGGCCTCGATGAACCGGGCAATCGCGTCGGGCCCGAGAACACCCGTCGCCACGGCGGCGACGTATCCGGCCACCATCCCGATGAGGACGGAGTAGAGCCGGAGGCTCCCCTGCCCCAGACACTGGCGGCGATCATGGTGCCGAGCGTTATCCTGGCAACGAGGAGTTCTTCGAATTCGGTGACGGTGTCACCCGAACCGGTGCCGGTGAGGTTCTGGATTGCGATGGGAATGACCGCGATCCCGACCATCGTGACGACCACGCCGGTGACCTCGGCGGGGAAGAGAAACCGGAGGCGGTGGAGGAACCGCGAGAAGAGGGCTTCCGCAACGCCGGCGGCGGCCGTCATACCGTAGAGCAGGGAGAGGCCCCCGGTCTGGACCGCGAGGAGCGATGCCGCGATATACGAAGGGCCGCAGACCGCAGGACAGAGGTAGCCCGACCCGATCCCCTTTTTATTGATCGTCTGCAGCACCGTCCCGATACACCCGGCGAGCATCGACATGACGACAATGAACGTCGCATCTTCGGCCGTGCCCCCGACCGCCCTGATAATGACGACCGGGAAGACGAGTGCGCTCATGACGATGAAGATGTGCTGAAGTCCGAGGAGGAGAAGGGGGACGGTCGGCGGCGTCTCGTCAACGCCGTAGATAAGGTCGGGCGGTTTTGTCGGCATGGTTATCGTGGTGTGAGGCGGTGTCTTCAGAACCGGCGCTCTGTGATTATCAAGGAGCAGTCGGATGCTGCCGATTCATAAAAGCCTCTGGAAAATCTCCTTTGCTGAGAATATTCCTTCTCCATGGAGAAAACGCTTTTGAAAAGAACTCGCTCTTCCCGGTGCCGGCCGGAGCGGACGTCGTCAGGTCGGCGCACCCACGGGCACTGCCGTGCACCGCTCTCCATCCTCTCTTCCTGGCATCATTCCCGGAAGAGAAACTATCATCAGGGATGCGTGCTATTCTCGCAAAATCGCGGATATCTTCAGACCGGGGGCAAGGACTATGAGTATCGTCGGAAGCATGTTTCCAAAAATGCAGGGTCGCTCGCTTGCAGGATCCGATGTAGCGTTCCCCGATGCGGCCCTAGGCCGCATTGCGCTTATCTCCGTCGCGTTCGAACGGCATGCGCAAGGGATGCTGGATTCCTGGAGTGAGCCGTTTGTACAGAAATTCGGCGGCGACGAGGCCTATGTCGCCTATGAACTGCCCATCATCGACGCGTTCTGGCCGCGGCTCATCTCGTTCTCTATCGATGCAGGCATGAGAAGCGGGATCCCCCGCGAAAGACACCCCTATGTAGTGACGTACTACGGCGATTCGACCGACCTTCGGCAGGCGCTCGGGATCAGCGACCGCTCGCTCGGGTACGCCTACCTCCTTGACCGCCACGGGGTCATTCGGTGGGCAGGGAACGGCTATGCGACCGCCAGTCGGATAGATGAGATGATCGGCATTGCAGAAGAACTCGGGCGGGCGGCGTAGATATTCCCGGCACCCGAACACCAGCAATGCTTAAATACTCTGATTTCCGCCCCGATCTACCGGAATTTCGACCCTCACGCCAGCCGTTAGACGACCGATCCCGGGTAGGGGCATGGTGTAATCCTCCCGAAAATTACCCTCGCTCATATGGCCATTATATCCCGAGAGATCTTCGGCAATTTCCGCATCTGGGCGTAGTTATCGCGTTTTCCCGGATGCCCTCTTTCCGCCCTGCAGAAACGTCGGGAAAACCGAAGATCCGACCTCTCCTGCGGTATTTTCTGCCGGAATAAGACCCTCCTCAAGAGCCAAACCCTGGCCCCCCCTCTCCCCAACACCACTAAACCCCTCCGGTTCATTCTTGTACACACAGGAAGGCTGTCATGGACCTCGTCGAGGGCTTCATCACATCAGTCTGGTCGTCTTTCTGGCCGGCGGCGGGGTTGCTGCAGCGGCCTCTGCCGTTCTCCGCCACCTGGACGACTGGCTGTTGCGGGCGGCGGTTCTTGCCGGAGGAATAACGCCGAGCTTTCTCCTCTTTGCAAAGACCCATGTATCACGGCTGCCCATCCGGGATGCCGATGGTCGTTCTGGTCCCTCCGTTTCTGATCTTCGACCGCGCCAGAAAGAGCCTGCGCCTCTCCCTCGTCCAGGTCTCCTGCGTACTGGTGGCAGTGCCGGGCACCCTGCTCTACCTCGCTCTCATGCTTGCCGATATCGCCGTGGCATCGATCGTCTTCCTGCTCATCGGCAAGGTATCCGCAATCCTGCGAAGACCCGCTTCCGCCGCCCGGTGAGATATCCCTTCGGGAAGGAAGAATGCAGCTGGCAGAACATCGTAGTGCATGCAGCACCATTTCATTTAACGGTCGGTACTGCATAGTACGTACCTATGAGTGGAAAGGAAGGCC
>JAENZA010000174.1 GCA_016841485.1 Methanobacteriota archaeon | reverse complement strand
ATCACCCCGGCGGCCGGGGTGACGCCCTCGAAGATGGCGTACCAGCCGGCCTGCGGGTTTTCGCCGGGTGTAAGGACAGCGAGTGCCTGAACAGCCGCCACCTCATCGGCACCGCCGGTCCCGGTCACTGTCACCCTCCCTGCCGGTGCTTCGTAGATGGCCGTTACTGCCACCGTATCCCCGGCGGGGCCGGCAACAGTAGATCCCCATACCCGTTCGGGAAGAAGGACGGCATCGTTGCCCTGCACCTCGAACCGAGGCTCGAGCGCTTTAGCACTGGTGCTGTTGCGGCCATGGGAGAGGCAGACATAGAGACGCCCGGCAGGGGAAAGCGTGTCGACCGGCTCTCCCGGGCCAAGAATCCCTCCCCTAACATCGATGAGAGAGAGGGAGGGTACGGAACCGTTCTCACCCACAGGACCGGGGCCAAAGGATCTGCCCGTTTCGTTGGTCACATTCGTCCGTTCGCGGTCGAAAACGGGCGATAGGGCCATGCGTATCTCCGTCTCCCCCTCCTCCACCCGGAAGAGACGCGTCTCGGGGCGGTACCCGTCCGCCGTCACCGTAACCGTATGGTTGCCGACGGTGACGGCATCGAGCGTCACCCCGGCAGGCCTGGTGATATTCTCCCCGTCGAGAGAGAAGCTGGCATTCTCCGGCCATGTGGTGACGAGCAGCGGCGCATAGAGCTCATCGAGGTCAAAATGGCATAGCCCCGTCCCGCCGGCGGGGACGCTGACCCAGACCTCAGCGGGCGAACGGTAATCGTCACGGACGATCGTTACGCCGTATTCCCCCACCGGCAGATCGGGAATGCTCACGTTGGTCAGGTACTCCGTCGGCTCCCCGTCGAGGTGGACCGTGGCACCGTCGGGGAGGGAGGTGACATTCAGGGTGCCGGTCTCGGGCTTCCAGGTAAAGGAGTCGTCACTGCCGCTCCCTCCCGATACGGGGCCTGCCCCCGAGGAGCCGGGATATATCTCCACCCGTGCGAGGTACTTCACTGTCATACCCATCGCAGATGGATAGAGGGTTCCGGCGTCCCAGTAATAGTGCCAGTACGCCTCCGGCAGGGTTTCCTTCATATTATAATTCCCGAAGACATGCCACCCGTCCGCGTTCGTTGAGGTATCGGCGAAAAAGACGAGACGCATCCCATCATAGTAATTGGGGACATAGCCGGAGCCGCCGCGGTACCAGGTTACAACGGCAGTCCCCATCCGTGACGGTGACCGGTACACCGCATCGTAGGGGAGATATTTGTAAAAACCGTCTGATGAAACAATTTTAACGGTATCTCCGTCTTCCATCCCCCCCACCATATTGCAGAGATCACGGACCGCCGTCCCTTTCAGGGCACCGAGGTCCTTTGTCTGGTAGTTTATGGTCTCGGCAGGGTCCCAGTAGTCATACGGTTCGCCGGGATGGGCCTCCTCCCAGGCCCCCTCAAAGACCGGACCCTGGTGATAATAGTGCGTCGTCCCTTCGCCCTGCACCGGCAGGTTCGCCTCCATCCATTCGTAGGTGACGGTCTCCTCGGCCGCTACCCCGCCGTCCGCATTGTACCGGACGACGGTCAGCTCCGTCGAGGCGGCACCCGCAGGGAGGACGAGCAGTGCGTAGAGGAGGAGGAAAAGAACACCCCAATAACGGCGAGCGCTGCCCATATCACTCACTTCGCCGCTGCCGCATTCCGTACCAGCCGGCACAGAGGAGACCACAGGCGGCCATGGTCAGGGGGGCGGGCGTAGAGGACTCCTGCACGGTGGGGAGGGGAGGGGTTTCACACTCGTCCCCGATGATCCGGAATTCACTGACGTACTTGACCGAAAGGCCGCCTGACGAGGGCCATTTCCCGCTGAAGAAGTGCTGGTATTCCGGCGCAAGCACCGCCTGCATGTCGCTGTTCCCGAAGATGTGCCTCCCCTCGGGATTCACCGAGGTGTCCGCAAAGAAGGCGAGGCGCATGCCGGTGTAGTAGTCGGGAGAATAGCCGACGCCCTGCGGGTCAGCGGCGGCCGGCTCTTCACCATTGTACCAGGCAAGGACCATCGGGCCCTGCCGGGCAGGTGGGTCATACACCGCTGAACGGGGGAACGTCTTGTAAAATCCGTCCTCGGCGATGACCATGAGCACGTCCCCCTCCTCCATGCCTCCCACAAAATCGCAGAGATCGGCGATGTTCGTACCCTTCAGCGCCCCGAGATCCCTGCTCCCGGTATTGACGGATTCCCCGGGGTCCCAGAGATTCGCCTCATCGAAGGTCGGCCCCTGCAGGTAATAGTGCGTCACCCCGTCGCCTGCCACCGGCAGGTTCGCCTCCATCCATCTGATGGTGTAGGGCCCCGATTGAAAGCACATATCCCCGTCGGGGCTGTATCTGTTTATCGTTATTTCCGTTGTTGCCGCACCTGCCTGCAGGACCAGTCCCGCACAGCAGAGGAGAATGAGCAACACCATTGCCGGTCTGTCTCTCTTCACGTACCTGTACCACCTTTTACAACGGATAGCGTTGGCAGGCGAAAGGAAAAGAGTTGCTTTTTTTTAAGCAAATGTTAATTTAATCTGGTTACCTTTTCTCGCCCCGGCCTCCTTCCCGCAATCATACCGGCCGTCACCAGGGCAGCCGCCGGAATGAGGGAGCACAATGGAGTGTTCGCCGGGGTGGCAGGTTCGGTTGCCGACACCGGTGACGTCGCTGTGGAAGGCAGGGCGAACGC
>JAENZA010000173.1 GCA_016841485.1 Methanobacteriota archaeon | reverse complement strand
CCGATCGCCTCGCCGCCCTTCTGGTCCTGGTCGCGCACCTGCCGGAAGGTGTTTCGAAGCTCGGCCATGAGCTCGTCCTTCCGTTTCTCATACGCTGCCTGGACTTCGGGCGGGAGCACCACGAACTCCTCCTGCAGGTACGGTTCGCCGTTCTCTTTTAATGGGGTGGTAAGAAGCCCCTGCGGCCCTGACTGGATGACAAATCCCTTCTCTTTGGCCACTTCGTCGATATGGGAGAGCAGCCGGACCTTCTCCTCCTCGATCCCGCGGATGGCGGCGTCACGCCGGTTGACATAGTCCTCGCTCTCGAAGACCTTGGGGATGAACCGTTTTGCCTCCTCGATGAACGTCGCCATATCCTCCTTGAACTCCTTTCCCATCCCCGGCGGGAGCAGGATGGCATTCGGTTCGTAGGGATTGGTGAAATTGTTGACATAAATCCAGTCGCTGCCCTGCGATTTGGTCTTGGCGAGTTCGGTGAGGAACTTTTTGACCGCGGTCTTTCTCCCCGTCCCGTAGATGCCGGATACGTAGAGATTGAACCCCTTCTCTTCTATGTTCAGCCCGAAGGTCAGCGCCGCAAGGGCACGCTTCTGCCCGACGATCTCCTCGAGGGGTTTCAGGTCGCGGGTGCTCGTGCAGTCGACAAGCGTCGCGTCGAACCGGTGCCGGTACTGCTCGACCGGGAGTGGTGTCACCATTCTTTGTCAGCTCCTTATGCGTGCAATGGTCCCGATACCTTATCATTGTTATGCGGGGGGACGGCAGAAGGAGCAGTCAGTTCAGGGCTGCCGGGGTGCATTCGCCTGCAAAAACAGTGAGTGATCCCTCCAGGTGCATCGCACCAGTACCATCTGCTCATCGTGACATCACCGGCGGAAGAGTTCTACCGGCACCTATAGAAGAGGGACAGGATATCTCAACAGATCACCCCTCCTTTTCCCGGAGTGTCTTGATATGCAGCTCAAATGCAAACACGCCGACTGCAAGCCATACAACGCCAAAGAGCATCGCATACCTGCTTAAGAAAATGAGGAGCAGGCTGCAGGAGACGATCCCCAGGAGCGGGGTCAGGGGATAGAGCGGAACGGTAAACCCCCTCGGGATATCCGGTTCGTCCCACCGGAGCTTGATGAGGCTCAGGTTGATGAAGAAGAACGTCGTCAGAGTGCCGAAATTAAAGATTTGCGCAAGAATATCAAGATTCCCCCGTGCGAGGAGAATGATCGCCGCTGCAGCCAGTCCTACGAGAAGGACAGCATAGAGAGGAACGCCCTTTTTGGAGATGACCGACAATTTTCCGGGAAGGATCCCCTGCCGGGACATGGCAAAAATTGCCCGGGAACCCCCGAATATGCTTGTGATTACGACGGATGCAGTGGCAAAGAGGGCGGCGACCGAGACGTACTTCAGGATGAAGGGATTCGACGTCGCCTGCATCAGGGCGGTTTCGAGGGGTGCATCGGATGTCGCAAGGACGTTCCAGTCCAGGAGTCCGATGGTGACGACGGAGACGGTGATGTAAATAACGGTGCTCACCAGAAACGCGATGATGAGGGCCCGGGGGACGTTTCTCTCCGGGTCTCTCACCTCCTCTGCGATGACCGTGACCGTATTGAACCCGACAAAGGCAAAGAAGATCACCGCTGCGCCATGGATGGTGCCCGATATCCCGTACGGGAAGAAGGGCTGGTAGGTCCCGGTCGGGCCGTTTGATATGATGAAGCTGCCCCCGACCACGACGAAGAAAATCAGTGCGACGATCTTCAGCAGAACAAGAATGCCGTTTGCGCCTGCCGCTTCACGCATGCCGAAGAGGTTCACGAAGGCAAGGACAACCGGGAGCAGGCACCCGACGATGATGAGAGCGACCTGGGTGGACGAAAACCCGATGAAGTACAGGAAGTAGCCGGCAAACCCGATGGAGACGGCACTTGCCCCGATGATATAATCCGCCGACTGCATCCAGCCCACTACAAAGCCCCAGAACTTTCCGAAGGCTTTACTGGTGAAAATAAAGGATCCGCCCGATTCGGTGATGAAGGAGGAGAGTTCCGCGGCGCTGAGCGCCGTGAAGAGGGCGACGAACCCCGCGATGATAAAGGAGAGAATGACCGACGGCCCCGCAATGCCGGACGCAACGCCCACCAGCACGAATATCCCCGCACCGATGATGGCGCCGATACTGACGGCCGCAGCGGGCCATACCCCCAGTGTGCGTTTCAGTTCGGTCATGAGTAGTAGTCTGATACCCGCGGATGCATATGAGACTTTGCCCTCCGTTATTGAGGACGGAGGAACTGAGGGCCCTTCGGCTGAGACGGCATCTCCGTATGACAACGAAACCCCCCGCCCCAACCCGGCAGAAGAGGGACGAAGAGCAGCCCGTTCACTGACTGTGATTGGCTCACTACCTCTCCAGCCACGCCCGGAGCTCCTTTGCCGGCCGGGTGTTGATCACATCCTCCCGCTCCAGCCAGCCCCGCCGGGCGACCGCGACCCCCAAATCCATGAACCGGAGGTGGTCGGTATCGTGGGCGTCGGTCCCGAGGGCAAGCGTCACCCCCGCATCACGGGCCCGCCTGCAATGGACGTCGGAGAGGTCGAGCCGGGTGGGAAAGGCGTTGATCTCCATCATCACATGGGCCGCGGCCGCCTCCGAAAAAACCGCATCCATGTCAAAGGTGTAGGGCGGGCGCCGCTGGATGAGGCGGCCGGTGGGATGCCCGATGATATCCACGTGGTCG
>JAENZA010000172.1 GCA_016841485.1 Methanobacteriota archaeon | reverse complement strand
CACCGGTACGTCCCCGAACCGATGGTCCTCTGGCGCCATATCAACGGCCGCATCTCGCACAGCGGCCAGATGGACGTCGTCACCGCCCTCTGGAAGGAAGGGTACATCGAGTAGAGAAAAAGCGGGATGACATCGCAGACCACCCCCCGTCGCACCGCTTCGAACGACGAGGGGCCGGTTCATCATACCTGCAGTCGTTCCCCATCATCCACCTCTTTTCCTGCTGGACGGATGACCGCATCGGTCGCACTGGTGACTCACCAATACACCCGTTCATCACCCCGGATGCATCATTTTCCTTTCAGCATACAATGAAATAGCATTACTCGATAAGAGATGAGTAATCAAACGGGGACCAAAAACGATCATGATCCGGTTTAAAATATTCCTTGAAATAGACGAGGACGGATGGTTTACGGCAACCGTCCCCTCCCTTCCGGGATGTATCTCACAAGGGAAGACGGAAGAAGAAGCAAAGAAGAACATTGCCGAGGCAATCGAACTTCATCTCAAATCACTTGCCGAAGAAGGAATCCCATTACGGCCTGAAAATGGCATGACAGAGACCTTCGTGGCCGTGGATGTATGAGCCCGAAGCTTCCGGTCGTATCCGGAAATCAGCTGATAAAGACGCTGGCAAAAGACGGATACTATGTGCATGACCAGAAGGGAAGTCATATCCATCTTCGCCACCCGACAAAACGACCGTTAACGGTTCCCAATCACCACGAGATCTCACGTGGAACCCTGAAAGCAATACTCCGGGAAGCCGAATTGACCCCGGATGAATATTTGGAACTGCTGAAATAGCCAGGTCAACGCCAACCGGTGCCCCAATTCCTGTGCGAAAGACTCTCCTGATGAAATCCTACCGATGGAATCGGGACACTTCCTTTCGCATATATGACGGCAAATATTCCTCACCCGCCGACGGAGGACATGACTGTCCATTACTATTGGACACTTTTATCCAATACTAATGGAAGGATTTGTCCATTACTATTGGATAATCTCACCCCACGAAGGCCGACGATAATCGAACAACGAGGCAATTTCCCTCATCCCGCACCGCCGTGGGACATTTTTTATGCCGCCATCCCAGAGATGGTATCGATAGCAGTGAGCACCATCATCCGGAAGGGCCGGGGAGGAGAGGACCTCAGGCAACTGGAGGAGCACCTCAAGGTGATCAGGGAATCCTTTGGCGTAAGAAGGATCGGCATATTCGGCTCCGTCGCCCGGGGAGAGGAGACTTCCGCAAGCGACATTGATATCCTCGTCGAATTTACCCGGGGACAGGCCACCTTCCGGAACTTCATGGGCCTCACCCTCTACCTCGAAGACCTCTTCGGCCGGAAGGTGGACGTGGTCACCACCGGCGGCCTCGACCCCTACCTTCGCCCGTATATCGAGGGAGAGGTGATCTGGTGTGAAGCGTGAAGAATTCTATCTCGAACCCCTAGATGATGAATATTCTCCGGAAGAACTCTCACAACTGGAGGCGGCACTCGCTGCGGATTTGGCTGCCATCGAGGCAGAGGACGACTTCGTGGAATTTATCCCTTGATAAGTTCCTCCTATCCTCCTCCCATCATATCACAACACCCTATGATCATGGTATCAGAGGGCTGTCCGTCAGCAAATCCACCTTCCTGCTCATCGCGTGCATGCGTTCATCGCAATGAATTTAAGTGCTCAAACAGGAAGATGAGGTTATGAAACTACGTGTCGTTCTCGAACCTAGTGATGAGGGAGGATTTACCGTGTTTGTGCCGGGACTTCCCGGTTGTATCAGTGAAGGGGAGACACGGGAAGAGGCACTCCACAATATCAGGGAAGCAATCGCCCTCTATCTGGAACCAATAGAGGACGATGCACTGTACAGTGAAAATGCCGAGCAGATCGAGATTGCGGTATGACACATGTACCCAGCCTGAACTACGACAAACTCATCACCGCCCTCCAGCGGGACGGCTGGGTCGTTGTCCGTCAGCGGGGTAGTCATATTCGTCTGCAAAAGCACCTGCACACGGAAACACTGAAGCTCACCGTCCCTGCCCATAAGCCAATAAAACGGTCGACCCTTTCCCGATTATTAAAGCAGGCTCACCTGACGGTCGAAGAACTAAATGAGCTCCTATCGTAAAAGAAGTTCTCCCGCAGCGCAATTTCCCACCAATATCCGCCCCACCTATCCTTCCTTCTCCTCCTTCACCCGCCCCACAAACGCAAAGTCGATCCACGCCTTCTCGGGCTCCGTTGCGATGAGCCGCACCTTCACCTTCCAGCCGACATGAAGGCCTCCTGCGCCCTCCATCACCCGTCCCTCGGCGGGCATGCCGGTGAGCCGGACGTACGTCCCCTTCTCCGAGGCGCCGGTGACGAGCCCCTCGAACTCCTCGCCTATCCGGTCCTGCAGCATCACCGCGGCCGCCGCCTTGTGGACGAACCGCTCCACCTTCTTCGCCGTAAGATCGCGGTCGGTGAGCCACTCGGCATGCTCGTCGAGCTCCCAGAGGGCGTAGGGCATCGGCTCGTCCGCAAAGATCGCTTTTATCAGCCTCTGGATGATCAGGTCCGCGTACCGCCGGTTCGGGGCGGTGGAGTGGGTATAGTCGGTGACCGCGAGCGCAAAGTGCCCCACCGGCGCCCCCCCGGGCCGGAGCGTCACGTACTCCCCGTAGCCCATCATCTTCACCACCGCGAGCGACAGGTCCGGGAAGCGCTCCGGGTCGGCCGCCTTTCGCCGCAAAAG
>JAENZA010000013.1 GCA_016841485.1 Methanobacteriota archaeon | reverse complement strand
CGATTAACAGGCCGTACATCCCCTGGGTCTGCGGCACCGCCTGGAAAACCAGGGCGCGGCCGAACTTCTCTGGCCTGATGGCAATGACGCCCGCCCCGGTCGCCCCTGCAATCCCGACACCGATGCCGGACCCAATCGCAGAAAGACCGACCGCAAGCCCCGCACCTATCACCGCAAGGATGAGTCCTGCATCGATGATCATCTGTTGCCTCCTTTCCATTCGGTCACTGTCCGTCGTGCGGCAAACGGGGAGAAGGCCCTGCCGCCGGCATGGAAAAACCGGCCGAAGAACTCGACATACTGGAGGCGGAGCGCATGAATGAATCCGCCGAGCGACTGGAGAACCAGGTTTGCCGCATGCCCCGCAACGGCAAAGAGAATACCAACGATCACAAAGACCGGGCCGATGCCGGCGATCATTCCGGAGAGAATGTTGATCATCATCGCAATTCCCCCGGTCGCAAGGGCAAGGGCGAGGATACGGGCATAACTGAGCCAGTCGCCCAGGTACCCCGTTATGGAGAAGAATCCCAGCGGCCCCTTGTCCAGCATGATACCTGCAATGCTGACTGCAGCACCGGCCCATGCAGCCATCATGACGGTGGAAGAGAACGCCCCCCATCCAAAAAATGAGAGGATGAGAACCGCCGCACAGGGCTGAAGGCAGAACCATGTGCCTTCCTCCAGCAGCATCTCCCGCCGTTTCCCTTCCCGCAGGTGTTCGTAGGCGGCCAGAGAGAGGCCGAGATTCAGGTGGGCAATGCCGATGGAAAGGGCGATGATGAGGATCGTCAGGGGATCTTTGAGGGGTTCGATGAGGGTGAAGGGGAGAGTCTCTCCAAAGATACGCGGGAGCAGGTCTCCAAAGAAACTGCCCATGAGAAGGCCGAATATGGTGCCCGCGATGCCGCAGGCGACAAGCACACTCGCAAGATCCCGGACAGTGCCGGGGGTGTGTCCTGCCCCCCTGAGAAGAAGGGCGGCGATGAGGGCAAGAAGAATACCATACCCCGCATCTCCGAGCATGAGGCCGAAGGTGATGACAAGGACCGGGGCAAGGAAGACCGTGGGGTCAATCTTCCCGTATTCCGGCATCCCGAACATGGCGGTCAGAAACCCGTACGGGGCAAGCCACCGCGGGTGATCAAACGCCACCGGTACATTGCCCGAAACCGGCGTGGTGGTGCTAAAGGAGAGCCCCCCTGACGAGGCGTCACAGAGCTCATGTACCTTCGGCATGTCCTTCTCCCGTGCCCAGCCCTGTATGACCGTGACCGTCCCTGTCTTCCCAAAGAGGGGGGCTGCATCTTCACGGTCCCGCATGACCGCAAGTTCCTCGGCCATCGCACGAAGCGGTTCGAGACGGGTCTGCGCCATGGCAACAAGTGAGGTGTGAATCTCTGTTCGTTCCTCCACCAGCCTGTCCCTCTCCCGGGTGACGGCTGCAAGACCCTCCTTGGCCGACCCTTCTGCCGTTTCGGGATTGAATTCATGGAATGCAAGCGAACGGAGCACAACGTCCAGCTCCTGCGCCGCATCGGGGTGGGCGATGGCAACGACCGTTGTCGGGTGATCCCCCACACCGCATACCATCTTGGCCATCGCAAGGTCCGGCACCTTTTCCCGCAGATGTGCCTCGATGTCTGCACATTCTCCGTCGGGTATGATCCCTGCCCGGACCTCCAGCAGGGAGGAGGTCTTCAGCCACCCGGGTTCGATGCCGAACGGAAGGAGCAGGCGCAGCATCAGCTCCTCTTCGTCAAGCCGTGCCATACGTTCAATTATTGCAATTTCCCGGGTGTGCAGGGAGAGGATCTCGGTCACCGATTCCGTGAAGCGTTTCGCCTCTGCAAGAACGGAAGTGGCGTCAACAACGGAAAATGAAGCCTTTTCCTTCGGCGGTCGTCCGAACATCGCGACAATAGGATTCGGTTCCGGGACGACGGACGCGAGGATCTCAACGGCCCGTTCAATGTGGGAGCGGACCTCTGCAATCTCGGGAACCGATGCCGAGCGGCGGCCCGATGTGATAAGTACCTGCAGCTCATCGATATCGGTGACCGCCTGGAGTTCAATGACCCCGGCCTCATGCAGGGCGGCAATCATCTCTTCCCTGCGCTCGGCATGCACTCCGGCAGTGACCCTAACCATCCATGCGGTCCTGAACATTCCCGGTCACCTCCTGTAATATATAGGCCACGGCCTCGTCGAGGCGGACTTCGGTCGCCTCAATGATGGCGCGTTTCTTATTCTCTGCTGTCGCAAGGATCTCCTCGGCCCCGGTGGTTGCCTCTGCTTCTGCATCAGAGATCATGGCCTTCACTTCGGCGGCGGCCCTCTCACGGGTATCCTGCGCCGCCTTTCGCACCTCTTCGCGTGCCCGGTTCAGCCGGGCATCAGCTTCATCCCGTGCCCGTTCGATCACCGCAAGCGCCTCAGCCTCTGCCTCCTGTATCCGGATAATCTCCTGAAAAGGCATGCACGTCCCCCGTGTGTGATGATATCCCCGCCATTGATAAAGCATTTACCCTCGTTTTGCCTCATGAGCCGTGTGACCGGCAGAATGATTCCGCCCGTCGGTGATATTTCAGGTTTTCATATCGAACAGGGGGGACAAATGAGGAGGAAAGAGGGATTCCAACATCCGCACCCCGACCACGATCCCAATGCAAAATCCGTAAATTTAAGTATCTTTCTTGCAAATGTATGTAGGCACTACAACACTGCTGATATAGTGTAGTCCGGCCAATCATGCAGGACTCTCACTCCTGCGACTGGGGTTCGAATCCCCATATCAGCACTTTCATTTGAAAACCGTTCTGGATTCATTTTTATTATTTTTTTAACCGTGGTGCAAACTCAACGATACGACTGGCAAGCTCGTTTTCCCGATCCAATCACATTTTTCCCCCTTTCCGGAACATTCGATTCAAAAACGACGGATGACGGGATTTAGATAGAACCTGACACCTCATCCCTGCAGGGCATCACAGAAAAAGAGTAAGGGTGGTTGGGTGCAGAATGAAAGCTTCTCATACGGGAGGAACATGTCGCGGTGTATTCCCCTCGCATGCGGAGGTGTTGAATGGGGGATGTCCTCCTCCCCATTCTAACCATCACCCGTACCCCTTATGAACAGGGGCCGGGGGGTGTGAAAGTGAAGAGGGACTCTATGCGGCAAATACCGCGTAGACCGGATAGTGGTCGGAGACTCCTGATGTCATGGTGGAGTTGAGATCATAGGTCTCGTCAAACCGGTCGACCCCTGCTGTTCCCGTATACCCGTCGAGGAGGCTGTCGGTAATGACGATCCGGTCATAGGTGCAGTCCGTTGCCCCGGTCGTCGTATCCATATCATTGGTGATCAGCCACGTGTACCTGGACGCCTTCAACGGTGTGTAGTCGCCCTCATCGAAGTACGCCCCGTCGGCATTGAAGTCTCCCATGACTATTACATCCTCCTCGCCACCGAATGCCTCCTGTGCCCATGGCACGATGTCGGCAAGGTCATAGATCTCCTCTTCCGCCTCATCGGGGTCCGTGTGAATGGTGATGAGGACCGCCGAAAATGCACCCTCACGACCTGCAAAGAGCGCCGCATAGGGTTCACGGTGGAAGACGTCGCCCTCCGGTTCGGGATAGGTCTGCGGGGTGCCGATGAGAAGGCAGGTCTGCGTGTCATAGAAGAACGCATACTGCTCCTTGGACACCGTCCGCCCGAGACGCTCACCGGCAACATAGGCATAGAGCGACCCATCGCTGTTCACCTCTTCGAGGAGGGCAGGGAGTGCCGCCCCCGTACTGTCCCGGATCTCCTGTATTGCTATGATGTCATACGAGCGGATGATCTCTCCCAGCACGTCCATCACCTCCCCGTTTGCCGCCTTCGTCGTCCCGAAGACCTGGACATTGAAGGCCCCGACCTTCAGGCCGTCATCCCCTCCATTCCCGGCATGGGCCGGGATGAACACCATCAGGTCCTGCTGGAAGGTGAGAATCACAAATACTGCGAGCACCAGCAGAACAAATTTCATCAGATTTCCCGTGCGGGACCCTTTTTTCCTCATATTCTCCAATCTCTCCAATGTAGTTACGCAGTTTTGCCTCGTAGGGGGTCAGTAATCATATTTCGAGACACAGTGATCGAAGAACTGCCCCTGGTGATACACACGCACCTGCACCTCGCCACCATTCCCGAATTCCCGCATCGTCATGTCAAAGGTCCGCCGGATATGCCCTAGCCCGTTCTCCTCAAAGTATTCCGCAAGAGCCGTAAAGAACCGGATCTCCTGTTCCAGATACGCCGTTTCATAGGCAACCGTCTCCGCGGCGATACGCCTGCACTCCTCCTCCGGTATCTGGTTGTGGTAGGTCCCGTGCTCGTTGAGGCCGCTTATCATTCGCCAGTCGTACGTGCCGTCCTCCCCGGTCTCCCGGTGCAGCATGTAGGGATAGACACGGCAGATGGAGAAGCGCCGGTCATATATCCGGCACTTCCCGTCGTCGTCCAGGTAGATGCAGCTGCCATCCTCCCGGGTCCGAAGCGCATACCCGGAGACATAAAAAGTTCCGTTCTGGTCGCATGCCTCGTAGTAAGGTGCGGGCACAAGGGATGCCGGGTCCATCTCCTGGGCGCGGACCGCATCCTCCTCCAGGAGGAAGACGTGATCATTGAATGCCCGTGTGCAACAGCGGCTGCAACAGTCGCATCCGAATCCTATCTCGGCCACGGCCTCAATAAACTCCTCCACAGAGTATGCCTTCAGCGCATCAAGCTCCTCCTGGTAGTGGTCCCGCCGCCGGTTCAGGTACTGGTTTTTCGACATCTGATGGTGCCCCCTCTCCTTATTACAGGTACGCCACCTGTCCTTGAATATTTTTATGCAGGATAGCCCCCGGCCGGGGCTGCAGGGGAGGGATTTCCCCGGGTATTTGAAATATGGAAGAGAACAATATTTTTGCAGGAGGAATAGACCCCGCACTTCGACGGATGCAGCAATGACCACACACCAACCATCACCGGGCCTTGAAGGGCTTCTGGACGCCATTCATCTCTGTGACTGCATCGAGGGAATCCGGGCGCTTCCCGAGGCTTCCGTGGACATCATCGTCACCTCGCCGCCCTACAATATCGGCAAACCCTACTCCTCGCACAACGATACCATGCCGCGGGAAGACTATCTCTCATGGATGGGACGGCTCGCAACCGAATCCCACCGTGTCCTGAAAGAAGAGGGGTCATTTTTCCTGAACGTGGGAGGAAAACCCAGCGATCCCTGGATCCCCTTTGATGTCATCACGAGGTTTCGTGAGCAGTACAAACTCCAGAACGTGATTCACTGGGTCAAATCGGTCGCCATCGAAAAGGCGGATGTCGGCCGGTATGAAGGTATCACGAAGGATGTTGCCGTTGGCCATTACCAGCCGGTGAACAGCCGGCGATACCTGAGCCAGTGTCATGAACACCTCTTCCACTTCACGAAGAGCGGCGGCGTGTGTCTCGATAAACTGGCAGTCGGGGTCAAATACCAGGATAAGAGCAATATCGGACGCTGGAAAAAAGCGGACCGGGATCTGCGCGACAGGGGGAATGTGTGGTTCATCCCCTACAGGACCATCCGGACCTCACGACCCCATCCGGCCAGTTTTCCCGAGAAACTTCCCGAGATGTGCATCCGCCTGCATGGCTTTGATGCGAGTACGGTGGTCTGTGACCCGTTCATGGGGATCGGCAGCACCGCCCTTGCGGCAATCGCTCTTGGAACACGCTTTCTCGGGTATGAGATCGACCCGGACTACCGCGAATGCGCCAATGAGCGTATCCGTGAACGGCTGGCGTATCATCAATAGGAGGTCGGGAAATGGTATCAGCACTTCTTGCACTGGCGGTTACCCTCGCATTCCTCTGTGTGGTCTCCTGGCGGTCCCGCTATCCGCCTTTTCTCACCCTCATCGGGGGAGCGCTCATATTCGTTCTTCTCACCGGGGCAGGCACGGAGGCGGTCACCGCCTTTACCAGGGGTGCCGGGGCCATCTTTTCCCTCCTTGCGATCCCCATCTTCAGCGGAGCAATCATCGCCGCCGTGATCCGCAGAAACGGCGGAGTGGAACGCATCATCAGTGACATCGGCAGAGCCACGCACCGCCCCCACCTTGCAGCAGGGGTCGCAGGGTACCTGCTCTCTGTTCCCATGATGTGCTGCATCACCCCCTTCATCGTGCTCGCCCCGCTTCTCAGCCATATCCGGTCGGAATACCATCTTACCACCAGGATCTTCTATATCGCCGCAGTCGGGTCGGTCTTCTCCTTCGTCCTTCTCTACCCCCTCCCCGTGACCTACGCCATCGTGAGCGGGCTGAATGCGGGAGCCGCCTTTGACGTGGAGGCGTACATGCTGGTGGCATTTCCCCTCTCGCTTCTCATCCTGGCAGGTGCAACGGTTTTGCTCATGGCCCCGGAGGCACGGTGCTGCAGGCCAGGCAGCCCTGCCGAAACAACGGCCGCCCCCCGGCGCTCCGGGTGGCTGCCGGTGCTCCTGCCCATCGCTCTTCTCATCATCGGAAATATCATACCCGGCCTCTCCTTTCTCGCTAATATCAACATCGCACTCATCGGGGGGCTGGTGGCCGCCCTTGCGGTGTGCAGCCCCGGCACCAGGGAAGAGGCTGCGGCATCCGGCACAAAGAATGCGGGAATCATCCTCTTCGATCTCTGCGGGGCAGGGGGACTGGGCATGGTCATCGCCACAGAGGGAGGACTTACGGATCTGGTCCTCGCACACGGCGACCTCTTTGCCCCCCTGCTGGTTCCCTTCCTGCTGGCGGCCCTCCTGCAGGCCTCCCAGGGCTCACGGGTAGTCACCGCCATCGTTACGACCACCATCCTTGCGGGAACCGGCATCCCTGCCACCGTCGGCATTCTTCCCTTTGTCCTCATGACCGCCGCGGGAACAATGGTCCTGAGCATCTTCACCGACCCGTATTTCTGGCTCATCCGGCGGACAACGGGGGACAGCGTCCCTGACGTCCTGAAACAGTATACATTCCCCCTCACATGCGCCGGTGTGGCGGTTGCCGCCATTACCGCGATGATGTCGGCATTCCTGTAAATTACGGCTCAGGTTGGAGGCTCACAAATACAATTGCCTCGGCATTGCCGCCGTTTGAATAGATGCGGACCTTTGCCTTCTGAAAATCCTTTTCATCCATATCGCCGGTATTGATCTCCAGGGTGATCGTTGTCGTATCCTCACAGGAGAAATCCCCCGGAACGACCGTTACCCAGGGTACACTGGATTCGGCCGTCCCGTGCAGGCGGATGTCACCCTTGTTTTTGATCGCCAGTGAATAGGGGATGACGATGTCGCGTGCCACATCATGGATGGTGATGTGGGGATCGGGGAGGATCAGTTCTGCCGGGGTTGCCTCGAGGATTGGGTCACCCGTATTCTCTTCCACAGTCTGTAACGACTCTTCCGTGTCACCGGTTGTTTCCGGCGTCCTGATCCAGCGGGGGAACGGATCGTTCTCCTCGCCGTACGGGCACCACGGGCACGTGGGCAGATGCTTCCCGTACCAGTGGTTCGGGTTGGCGCTGCAGTGCCGGATCTCCATCAGCTCTGCCAGAAGCACCCGTTTCCATTCCTCCGCCGGTGGCCGGGCGAGGGGCTGCTCTGCACCGTCCACAAAGCACCGCATGAAGAGATCCTGCAGGGCAGGAGGGAGGATGTCATAATCGTAGGCAAACTTCGGCGGGGAGACGGAGGTGTCGGATGCCAGGTAGGCATACCTCCCGTTTCTGATCTTCTGTTCTATCGAATGGGCACCACTCACCCCTTCGCCGCTAGCCTGGAACGGATGAACCCCTCCCATCAGAAGCCGGAAGACCATCACCCCGAGGGCAAAGAGGTCAGAGGCGTACCGGTCTGTGTCCTCCTTTCCGAAATCCACGTCCTGGAGTTCGGGTGGGAGATATTCTCCGGTTCCGACATGAGAATAAAAGACACGGTCGTTTTCCGTGTCCAGGACCTGGAATGAATCGCAGTCGATGATGGCAACCGCCGCTGTCCGGGCGATGAGCAGGTTTCTGCTGCTCACATCCCCGATGCAGTGTCCGCGCCCATGTATATCCGTCATGACCGATGCAAGGTTGTAGGCTGCCGTCAGCAGGTACCGCCAGGAAAATCCCCCCCCAAAGAGGCGTTTCCGGTCATCGGGATCAAAGAAGCGGTGCGCCTCCATATACAGGCGGGTGTCGATAAGCGGCATGAGGTACCCGACAAACGACCTGCTCCCCAGAGGAGAGTCGTAGAGGAGAGAGACCGGCCAGGCAAGAGCACTTCCCCGGGGTCCTGCGCCACGGGTGACCGCCATGGCCTTCACGGGGGAATTATTGACCATCGCAGAGATCTTTGCCTGAAGAAGCGTGGTGATGCGCCGTTCATAATAGAGTTTAGCACAGAGACTCGCGGAATTGTCCGTGAGATAGATCTCCCCTTCACCTCCTTTCTTTACCGGCCCGGCAAGCACAATGGGTGCTCCCGATGCATCATAGACCGTACGTTTCGTCATTGCAGGTTCCTTCTGTCGCAATTCCCATCACAAGGGTCATGTCATCATCCGACTGGTTCTGCATCCGTTCCGATTGGAGGAAGGATGCTATCTCATCCCCACATCCCGTAGTATCTGATAGCGTGTCCAGATATATGAATGCAGGGGAGAAAAACGGCCCATAGGGTTTCCACTCATCACCTTTTTTCACAAGGAGCGATCGTTCGACTCCGTCGGTGAAGAGGGCACAGGCACTGGTACAGGGCACATTTTCAACGATCCGAAGATGCTGTGCATACCCGGCTGCCGCAAGGGAGTGGGTTTCATTGACATATTCTCCCTTCTGCGGGGAAGAGATGCAGGCTATCCTTCCCGTGGTTCTTACGACAACACCACCGTCACCAATCTGTCCCACGGTGCATGATGGGCCGAACCAGAGGACAAGAATCAGTGTACAGGCATATTCCCGCGACAACTGTCTGTTTCCGGCAGCAGCTGCACATATTGCTGCATGTGCCGCATCCATGCCTGTCCTGACAATCTCCCGGTTCTTCGCATACCAGGCAGATATTTCCCCTTGAACACCGGCAGGTTCAAAAAAATCTTTTACCGCCCTGATGGCGGCTGCAACCGCTATCTCAGCACCGTGCCCCCCATGGGCGGCACTTCCGAACCCGTCTGCAACGGCCATGACGACGGCATCATCTGCCAGGATATCTGCGCCCCATGCATCCTGGCAGGGGACGCCTCTGTTCCGGTGTCCCTTCCCGGCAACAGACGCCCCACAGACGACCTTCGATCCCGCCTGCACAGAATGATTTTTCTCCATGGGTTCTCACTTCAGCGGTTTTCAGGCCCGGCCATGCCCAAAAAAATATTCAGAAGGCCTGAATTTCTCCCCACCCATCGGGGCCGAAGAAATCCTCGAGAATGATCTGGTCGCCCGGGCCGGATGCCGATACCTTCACCTGGCTCCTCGACAACCACAGGAACATCTCGTGGAACCGATGCTCACGCAGACGCACGGGGGCACGTGTCGGTGGAGAGAGCTTTTTCAGGAGCCTCATATCCGCCTCGTCCAGACCAACCGCAAAGAAGAGAAATTTGCCAGCCTCTTCTCCTTCATGAATACGAGCGGTCACTTCCTTCCACCGGTCATCACCCTCAAGCATGTCGGTGGGTTCCCCATCGGTGATCAGAAAAATCCATGGCCGGTAGTAATCGATGCCATCTTCACGATAGGCAGCCTTCCGTTCCTCCACGAGATCTATGGCCCGCCCGATTGCCTCCCCCATGGGGGTCAGACCCTCTGCCACGAGGTCAGGAGGATGAAACGTCTCTACAGGGGAAAAATGATGTTCCACGCTGACCGTTTCACCAAAGGTAATGACCGCAACATCAACCCGCTTTCGGGCAAGTTCATCCTGTTCGATCTCCTCTTTGAAGGTCCTGATTCCCTCATTCAGATCGTTAATCTTCCCCCCGATTGACATGGAACCGGAGGTATCGAGAAGGAGGATTGTTGGGCAATGGGGCTGCTGGGGGTAGGCGATATCCACTACGTCGTTCAGGCTGCTCATATCTGAAAAATCTCCTCGGGGAATAGTGAAAAAGGACGTATCCTGATGATATCTTAGAAATTAGGCTATAAATATCTATGGAATCGGTAGCCGAAGTGCAAGAAACGGGATCGCACGGAGAAAAGCCCTCCGGCCTCCGGTGGATACGCCGGGCCTTGTTCTGCGAGCCTCTTTTGAATGGACCATTAACGCCAGATCATCCTTCGCCTCCTGTCGGGGGGATGTCCGGCTTACCACCTCAAAAGAAGAGAGAATGGAAACGGCAATCCACCGGGGCGGAGGGCAAACAACAGGATCCTGACGACACGATGGGGGCCTACTCTCAAAATTCCGATACGGACCTGCAGATGGCAAGGGTCATTTCACGGGAGAGGCGGCCCTTTCGTTTTCCGACGATTGCCGAACGCCGTATCCTGCACCGGTGCGCCAGATTGACGTAGCTCTCCTCAAAAAAATCCAGTCCGCCTTCGGCAAAGTCATGCAGGTCAACCGTTACCCATGCGGCGTCCGACGGCTGTTTTGAGGATACCGGGCAGACGATGATGGTTTTTGGATCTTCTCCTGAAATTACCACAGCAGGCCGCACCTTCCGGTCTCCGTGAAAGAGACCGGATGCCAGCACCACATCTCCGGCCTGAACCATAATTGGTACAACCTCGTCCTCGGACACAAATAAAGGCAACGACATCGGATTCTTTTCTGACCGGTGCCAGAAGGTTCAGGGCATGCACTCGCTCGTCGCTCCTCTCTCCCATTTCCATGTGAAGATGATTTTCCTCCTTTCCCACCGCAGAAGCAGAAATATCCCCCCCCGGCCCCACCAAAATCCTGCGACCAAAAGAATATGCCACAGAAGCTATTCTGTAATAATATGGAAGATGACCCCGCCGGCCCGGATGAAAAAGAGGAATTCGTCCTTTATGCAGAGGAGATCAACCGCATCCAGGAGGCCATCGATTCCTTCACCGGCGAAGGGTTCTCCCATATTGCCCTGATTGGAGAGCCTTTTGCGGGACAAAATCTGATAATGGGAGAGATCCGGGAAAAAAATCCAGACACCGTCTCGTATATTCCTTTCTTCAATGTCGTGAAGGGGAAGGAGGCCATCACGTCGACCTACGGGACGAAGGAGATCGTCCTGATGGACCGCTGCCATTTCCTCGCCCTGAGACGAATCGGCGGATTTGCCATGCTCGATGCATTCCTGGACATGATTTCCATGTCCGATAAAATGTTTATCACTTCATGGAACAGCTTCACCTGGTCCTACCTGCAGGCGGTCAAAGGCATTGACAAATTTTTCCCCGTTGTCATCGAGGTGCCAAAACTGGACAGTAAGACTCTCATGGAGGCAGTCCTGTCTCACTATGAAGGGGATATTACATTCATTGATGATACCGAACAACCAGGGGAACAGCCGCTGGTCACTACAAAGACCGTGCGTCTCAATCTCCCGTTCGGTCATTCACTGGATATTCCCTGGCCCTGGCTGAACATGACCTCCCGGTCCCCGGAAAAACAGGGGGAGGCAATGCCCGATATTCAGAAGGTTGTCTTCGATAAAATAACCCGGATCGCCGAGGGGAATTACGGGGTCGGCCTTAGGATCTGGGAACAGAGTCTTGACTATCCTGAGATTAAACTGAGTAAAATTCCCGAGCCACCATGTGCCATAGATCTCGACATCAATGAAGCCTTTCTTCTCAATATCGTGCTTTCCATGGAGTCGATCAGTTTCACCGATCTCGCAGAGATTGCAAGCCCCGAGATCGATATCGAACAGACCCTGTATCGGCTGACCAGCCGGGGCCTGGTGGAACAGGAGAAAGGGTACTACCGGGTCAATCCGGAAACAATCAACTGTGTCATATCCTATCTCAAACGGATACGGATGGTGTGGTAAATGGTCCTTACAACGCTGAATGAAACGGAGGGTATAGTTGCCGAATTACCATTCAGGGAATTTGACCCAGGGATGATCCTCCAGATTGTCTACATCATAGTCCTTGCCTACATCCTTGTAATGGTCCTCTCATTCGTCTTCCGCAAAATAGGCGATATGGCCGGCAGCCACAGGATTACGGCTACCATGCTCATCCCCCTCCTGAAGATCGTCATCTACGCATCTGCAATATACTTCATCGTTGCCACGGTTCTCCAGCCGTCACTTTCCCAGCTGATTGCCTTTTCCGGACTTTTTGGTGCGGCACTCGGGTTCGGGCTCAAGGACATCTTTGCCGATATCATCGGGGGTATCGTCATCGCATTCGAACGCCCCTACCAGATAGGAGACAAAATCTCCGTTCTGGGGACCTATGGTGAGGTAAAGGATATCGGCCTTCGTTCGACCCGTGTTATCACTCCGGACGATTCATCGGTCTCAATACCGAACTTTTCCGTCTTTAATGAGGCTACGGCAAGTGCCAATGCGGGAAAAACCGAGATGATGGTCGTCATCGACCTCTTTGTCGATGCAGAAAGTGACGCAGGAGCAGCAATGGATATTCTGCGTGATGCCGTCGTCACCTCAAAATATGTCTATATCTCACCGTCACGCCCCTACACCATCCTCCTCGAGGATTTCCCCTTCTACAAACGAATCCGTGCAAAGGCCTATGTCAATGATCTGCGTTCAGAGTTTGAATTCCGTTCTGAAGTGACACGCCGTGCCTGGATTGCATTACAGCGGGAGGGGATACAACCGCCGCGGTTCCCCGCGCACATCCCGGAGGCATCCCACAACAAATGATGAGGACTAAATATGGGGCCTTCCGGAGGGAGGGTGCTGCGCGCACCTTCCGAGATCCACGGTCCTGAATCGAACTAATGCCATTTTTTAGAGATTGAATCAAAGGGCCGCGGTAACAAATCAACATAAAATAGTTAATTTTACCCATAATTTAGCCAATTAATTTCTTCAACCGTCCATAGGTAGATATATGCCCCGGACCAAATTACGATAGAAGGAAGCCATTATGCAAGGCAGCAAACTTTACGTTGGTAATCTTACGTATTCAGTCACAGACAAACAGCTCGAAGAGCTCTTCTCTGAATATGGTGAGGTTAAAGAAGTCAGAGTCATTGAGCGCAAGGGGTTCGGATTCGTTGAGATGGGAAGCCCCGAGGAAGCCGAGAAGGCAATGGAAGCCCTCAATGAGACCGACTTCGAGGGACGTACGCTGAGGATCGACGAGGCACGCCCTCCGAAACCCCGCAGCGAATACCGCCCCCGCTACTAAGATCGATCCCGCACCCATTGGATATTTTCAATAGTGTACGTGATACTACAGTGATTATTCACTGAATTTTTTTTGAAGGAACGGATTTTTTGCATTGCAAAAAAATTCAGTAACTGTCTAAATGACAGTTTCATTCCTCTCAATAGAGAGCTGTGTTCCCTTAGCAGTTTACCTACCACCCCGCCAAACCCGTCCGGGCCACTTCTTACGTCCTGCTGTTCCTGATCACCGCATCGGACAAATCGTGCAAAATAGGGTGTATACTCCTGTACGAGACAATATATTCCCTATATATCATCAGGTACCCCACACTCCCGGGCCATGGATCATCATCTCACCAGAAACCACCGCAGGGGAATTGCTTTCGTCTTGGGCATCGGATATATGTACACAAACCCGGCGTATAGGATGGTGAAAAAAGATGCAGACCCCTGCCAGCGAGTGCCCTGTCGTTCTGGTGCATGGATGGAAGAGCCACCCACGGGTCTGGAAGGACCTATGTTCCCGCTTCGAGGAGGCATCAATCACCTACTGGAATTTTTCCCATGCCGGACTGGATACACCCCCTGCACAGATAGCCGGATGCCTCCGGGATTTTATTCGCGACCAGCGTGAACGATCCGGCTATTTTGGGCCTGTTGACATCGTCTGCCATTCTGCGGGGACCTGTATCGTACGGTATATGCTTGAGATACAGGACGGGACGTCCCGGCAGGAACGGGTACGGCAGCTGATAGCCCTCGGACCCCCGAACAACGGGTCCTCCATGGCAGAGATATTCAACCATCCCGAATACGGTCCGGAGATCGTTGAAGTCCTTGCGGGGGTATTTGTACCGCGTGACTATGATCCCGCACTGGACCCCATCGTTCAGGAGATCCGGCCGAACAGCAGAACCATCGCAGAACTGCGTGCAGCCGGAATCCGGAGCGATATCCGGTACCGGCTGATACTGTCCGAAAACCGGACACGGACACCGGACCTCTTCCCTCACCTGAACGGAAAGACTTGGGCTTTTCTGCCGGACGGTACCTGGGGACTCACCTATGCAGGCGACGGCATCATCCCCCACACCGATTCCTACCTGCCGGGAGCTGGGGTCGACATTCTTCCTTCAGCTCCAGAGCTGCTCAGCGCATCGCCCGCCAGGTATTCACACATTGCCCTCCCGAATAATCCCGAAGTCATTGACCGTATCCTTATCTACATCCGTACTCCCTCGACCGTTCCGGGAGCCATCTGCGGTGACGAATGGGCAAAGGATACCGGTATTCCCCCATGGCATCCCGACCAACTTATCCCCAATGAGTGAATTTTCCCCATACCTTCATTTCCCCCCGCGTCATCTGTCCTCATGAAGAGTTATGCGCAGTTTCTGGCAGACCGTGGTAATTGCCCTCATCCTCATCGTCACCCTCCTTTATGTGGTGGACCTGGTTGCGTTCTCCGGCGTTCGTGAGGCGCAGGTGCGCGAACTTGCCCCTGCGGAAATACGTGAATATGAAGGGGAAGACCTCTCGTCGATAACGGCGTTTCGCGAGAACTCGATAAAAGGGCCCCAGTATATCGCAATTGACACCTATACCCTGAGTGTCTCAGGGCTGCCGAACGAGAACACGGAATATAATTACACAACCATTCTCGGGTCATTTCCCCATTACTCCAAGGTTATCACCCTTTACTGTGTGGAGGGGTGGGACGTCACTATCCTCTGGGAAGGAGTCCTCGTCCGCGACCTTCTCGATGCATCCGGCGTCTCTCCGGCGGCACAAACGGTGATCTTCACCGCCTATGACGGGTATACGACGTCCTTTCCCGTGGACTATTTCTACGAAAACGACATCATCATGGCGTACTCGATGAACGGGGTCACCCTTCCTCCCGAACGGGGGTATCCCTTCCAGCTGGTTGCGGAGGATAAATGGGGATACAAATGGATCAAATGGATAACGAAGATCCAGCTCTCGGACGATGTTACCTATCAGGGCTACTGGGAACGAAGAGGATATTCTGATTCCGGAGACCTCGACAGGAGCTTCTTCGACTGAACGGAGGCAACAGTATGAAGCGACATACAGCTCAGTTCTGGATTTCCCGAGCCCTTCTTATACTGACCCTCCTCATTCTCCTGACCGGATTCGGGATCACCCACCCCTATATCATCGAACCTGCCACCTTCGGGCTTCTGCAGAAATCGACGTCCTACATCATTCATACGCTCACCTGGGGACCGTTTCTCATCCTCCTGCTCCTCCATGTCTATCTCTCGCTTCCCCACTGGACGGCAGGGAAGGGGGAATAGGCAGTGCTGTCATCTCCCGGGGATGGATCACCGGCAGGACCCACGGTGTTTATCGCCATCTATATCCTCGGCGTTCTGGTGGGGAGCGTGGTCCGGGTGTACTACTCCCGTGCATACAGGAGGCGAATCAGGGAGGAGGGAGAGCGTCCGAAGGTTGATACCCCGCTGGTCTATCTGCCGTCTCTGGGGATGATCGGCCTTCCCGCGGTCTATATCCTCACCCCATGGCTCTCCTTTGCCGACTATACCCTCCCGCTGTGGGTCGGTTGGGCCGGTACAGTCCTCTATGCAGGGGCATTTGTCCTCCTGTGGCGTTCCCACGCCGATCTTGACCGGGCATTCTCCCCCATAACGGAGATCACAGGGGGACAGCAGCTAGTCACAGACGGCGTATATCGGTTCATCCGGCATCCGATGTATGCCGCACACCTTCTCTGGGCGCTTGCCCAGCCGCTTCTCCTCTGGAACTGGATTGCCGGGTTTTCGATGCTCATAACGTTTCTGCCCCTCTTCCTTGTCCGGGTCCCGAAGGAGGAGGCGATGATGGAAGCGGCATTTGGAGACGAGTACCGCGAGTACAGCAGGCAGACCGGAAGAATCATCCCCCGGCTTCTCCGCCGTCAGGGATAATGGCCAGATATGCCGCAAAGTTCAGGAGAGGTATTCACAGGAATGAAGAGAGCATTCTGGACCGATGGAAAGGGTGATACACCGTCTCACTGAGAATGTACACAGAATTATCCGGAGACGTATTGTGACCAGCGACGAGTCCGCATATTTATCGAAACACCGCCTTGAGGCAATGACAGACGGATTTTATGCGATTGTCATTACCATTGGAGTTCTGACCATCAATGATGAGGGAATTTCCCCCGTCCCCGCGGGAGGCACATTCCTTGATATTCTTCTGCCCTTCATCCCAGCGGTGCTTAACTATGCCATTGCCTTTTTTATCCTGGCGACATTCTGGATCATTCATTACCGGCAGACCCGAAACCTCCGGCATGTGGACAATACCTACATCTGGCTCAATTTTGTGGGACTCTTCTTTGTCGCTCTTGTTCCCTTTACGATCAGCATCAACACCGGGTTCGAGAACTATCCTCTCGCCGTCTCCCTCCTTGCCGTAAATCTCATGATAATCGGCATTTTCGGGGCAGCCTCCTGGGCATACGCATCATGGGATCACCGGCTGATAGAGACAGATGTCAGCCAGGAGCGAATCGATACCGCTCTCAAACGATCGCTTGCCACCCCGTTTGTCTGCCTGCTGGTGATTATCTTCTCCTTCGCCGTTTCACCGGAATATGCGACCTGGCTGTATCTGCTGATAATCCCCCTGCTCCAGGTGGCCAGCAGACAAAACACGACGTCAGGGGCATAGGAGAACGCGAATTTCCGGGCACAATATCCAATAGCTCTCAGGGAAAAGGGGACATATGCCTGATGAGAGAATCTGTCCTGTCCGCCTGGCACCCTACCTCGATAACCCGCTGAGAAGACTTCTTCATTCCCCGAAAAAGATTATCGGCACGTACCTCGGAGAGGGAGACACGGCACTCGACATCGGATGCGGGTCCGGGTTTTTCACCCGGGCGATGGCTCGGATGGTCGGGGACGCAGGAATAGTCATCGCTGTTGACATTCAGGAGGAGATGCTCGATATGCTCCGGGAGAAGGCGGCACAGAAAAAGCTCTTATCAAGAATAGAATGTCGCCTTGCAGGGGACAGGTCCCTGAACCTTGACCCCGGAACACCGGTCGATTTCGCCCTTGCATTCTATGTAATGCATGAAATGCCCGATATCCCCGGAGGACTGCGGGAGATTGCAGGTGTGATGAAGCCGGGAGCATATCTCCTCATTGCAGAACCATCGATGCATGTCTCTGAGGAGGCGTTTTCGGACACCATGCATGAAGCCGGAAAGGCAGGGTTCGAAATGGTGAGAGATCTCTGCATCCTGTGGTCGAGGGCTGCGGTGCTGAAAAAATCGTCTCTGTGATTAACCCGGAGAGCGTGATGCATGCCTCTCTCCGACACTGTCATTTGATGCATCCTTCCCAACCAGCTCTCTCCCCGATGAGGCTTCATTATAGCCGTAAAGAAAGGTTCATGGTCGACGAGAAACACCAAGCATCCCGGGGAAAGAGAGGCTGCTTTTCAAAGAGCTGGTGGGGAAAGATGATGGCAGCATCCCGGGTCATGCTTTCCAACATTCAGGTGCACTACATCGGGCATTCAGGTGTTACGGAGAACGGCGGAATGCAGCTGTTATTCAAATGATGATGGCACCCCGGTGGTCCCAACCGATAACGGGATCAATTTCGCAGATAACTGTAGGCGGTCAGGTTCGTATCCGGACTCAAACATTTCATGAAAACAGGAAAATTTTTGGGTTGGAAGGCCATTTATGCAGGTTTCTTCCAGATCTGGCACCCGTAAAACGGATTTGCCGTCCCCATATAGAGGGTGTCTGTGGCAGGATCGGTCACAAAAGCCCGGGTGCCGTAATTATATTGGTCCCCAAACCCGTCGGATGAGACTACGCGCCACTTTTCCCCGTCAATCGTCCAGTACAGGTCGAATCCGGGCGGGGTCGGAAGTTCGGGGGGATCCATCCCAAATGCCGTCGATATCACCTGCGTACCGGTTCCGATATCGAATGTTCCCGCATAGAGCCGGTTGCCCTGGATGCCAAAACGCCAGATGTACTTGTTATAGGGGTTTTCAAACCCGTTCATCACGTCGAGGGTCTTTTCGTCCCTGACATTATGCTTCGGCATCACGTGTTCCCATTTGTCAGCCTTATTGAACCGGTAGATCTGCATCCCGTGGGTTCCCCCCATAGTAAGGTCCCCCGGTTCAGGCTGGGATATGCCGTTCATCAGCCGGAATGCTGCCCCGTCCATCGTTCCCACATAGACCTTGTTCTTGAAGACGATCGGGACCGCACCACCATTGAAGCGACTCCCCATTCCGGCCGGGTACACGGCACCAAGGTTTTGATCGCCCACGATGAGGTCCCATTCGTAGTCTTCACCGTTTAGGGTGAGTTTGCCGCACCAGAATCCTTCATCATCTTCATAGGGCAGGAAGAAGACATAGAGGGCCCCATTGTAGCTGACCATGTCCAGAACTTCGGTTCCCCTCTCCCCCAGCCATTCCTCTGGCACGAGTATTTTGGCGTACTCCACCCCTGGATTTTCGAGGAATGCCCCCAATGGGTCGTTGTCATACCAGAGAGCAGGAGTTGCTTTCATGCTGCCTCCGGATGTGTCTTCAGTCGCCCAGAAGAGGTTCCCTTCGTGTTCGGCGATGCCGCGAATCGAGAGGAGGCGCTGTCCTGTCATGGTAAAGACCCGGTTCATCTCCCCCTCACCATCGATTGCAATCAGGCTGGTTGTATACCCCAGACTGCCGACATAGAGGACGGGTTCAGGGTTTTCTGTATCATAGGTCTTCATCATACGGTACCCGAGGTCCATACCCATAGGAACCGGGCCCATCCCTGCGGTCATATCCACCGGCACATAGAACGTTTCCCACCCTTCTGTGGAGAGATCCATCCGGTAAATTCCCGGGCGCATGTCGGTTATAGGAGGAATCTCCTCCGGCATGCCTCCAAGAGTGGGCATGCCCCCCATCGCAAACATGGTCCCGAAGATGTTCCGGTTTGTTCCGACCCAGAGATACCCGTCGAATACCTCCATCGCCCATGCATAGGAGTTTTCCCGGGTATCGTCAATGCCGTCGGTCAAACCTTCGTACCCTTCAAAAACCCCGGAAATTTTCACCCAGGCATCACTGCCAAGGTTCTGGGAGGCCGAAGCCGACGCAGTCAGCCCGGCACCAACGATGCCGAGGATGAGTAATGCCACATACAATTGCTCTTTCACATTGTTCACCATCACACCAGACACAGCAACACCCCCTGGCGACTATGTCTGATCATCTATCCCATACCATTTGAGATCGTAATAAAAGTTTGCTGGGATTGTATGGCTCCTCCGTCACGGTTGAGAGATGACGGGAGGCATTGACTGCGAAAGATATACCAAAAATTGGGGGCCCACATTCACAGTACCGGAGACATGGCCTTATTGACAGAGTGAAACGAATGAGGGCAGGTCAGGGGCTCCTATATCTCCATACCATTCATCCTTTCCTCAGAGGGTGTTCGAACAGCGGCACCACCCTCCGGTCGGAGGTACTGATGGCGTAATGTCTCGGGTATTCAAGCAGGTCGAGGGGATGGATATGCATGTCCTTGAGGGTCTCGATGCTGAAATGTTCGGAGACCGGTTGCAGTCCCGAGAGAAAAATCACCTGAACACCGGTTTCGGTCTTGTTCGCCTCGATGATTTTTTCCATGGAAATGAGTGTGTCATATTGAGGAGATAAGGCTATGTATGGCCGGCAGCACCTTCCGGCAGAGATGGCGCGGGAGAGGATACCATTATATTTGATAAGGATAACCTTACTAAAATGTCGGAACTCCCCCCGGTCGTCCGCATCCGAAGGGCACTCGTCTACATCCATGCCGCCATGAACCGTGCATTCGAATTTGATCGCGGGAGGAAGGCAGATCTCTCGATGCCATCCGCGTGGATGCTCTATTTCATCTACTTCTATTTCACGAAGATGGGGGATATCGCCCGTATCAACGGCATATCCCGTGCTACAGCAACCGATCTGGTGGACCATCTCGAGCGGACGGGGTATGTAACCCGTGAACGGGGCACCAACGATAAACGCGAGATATTCATCAATCCGACAGCACAGACCGAAGCGTGGCTCGTCGGCAGGGAGGCGAAAATCTTCTCATGGATCCACGATGGTATGGCACGACTCCGCCCGGATGAACGGGAGACGTTCTGTAACCTGCTCAGCCGGTTCTGTGGCTATGACAGAGATGAGATGTTTCAGGTGGATATGGAACATCTGATGGGCATTTCCGACATCACGGTGATGAAAGAACGCGAAGGGAACGGAAAACGGTTGTTCGAACTGGTTGAGGCGGAGATGGGGCAGAAGGAGGTCAAGGAAGTGAAGGAAGAATGGTGAAGAACCGAATCCCTGAGACGGATGAGGGCATCCAGGGGGCAGCTTCCTGCATCCAGTATGATGAGATGCAACGAGCGTTCCGCGACAAGGGATGGCTGAAGACCGGGGATATTATTGGTGCCGGGATAGGCGAGGGCCTCTGCCTGGAGATCGGCCCCGGACCGGGGTATCTCGGCCTCGAGTGGCTGGCACAGACGCACGACACCCGGCTCATCGGTCTTGAGATCAGTCCGGCCATGATTGCACAGGCAGAGAAAAACGCCGCCATCTACGGTCTGTCAGACCGGGTGAGCTATGAGATAGGGGACGTTCATTCGCTCCCCTTTGCCGATGAACGGTTCACCGGGGTCTTTTCCAATGGGTCGCTGCACGAATGGCAAGACCCCGGACGGGCCTTTGCGGAAATTACACGGGTCCTTCAACCGAAAGGGATTATGTTCATCAGCGATCTCAAGCGAAACATCAACCCCCTCCTCCGTGCCTTCATGAAGGCGACGACACGGCCAAAGGAGATAGCGCCGTTCTTCATCTCATCGGTCAATGCCGCATACACGAAGAACGAGATGGAGGAGATCCTTTCCGCGTCCTGGCAGGGCCATTTTGCGGTCAGGGAAAACCCCATGGGTGTCGTAATCATTGCAGTGAAACCGAAATGATGGATAGGGATGCCCCCGTGCATGTCACACTCCTCGCTCATTTTAATATCCATTGTCCTGGGGTGACGACGGACCCTCCGGATGTGGGGCGGCGGATAGTTCCTCACGGTGTGAAAAAACCCCTCACCCTTGTGTATTCTTTTTTTCCGGACATCCTGCCTGCCGGGCAGACCAGATCACAGGTCCGGCAGTGGTCAACCGGCTGTTTCTGCCCGGATTTCTGCTTTTGAGCCGCTGCTTCCATCCTGTCCGCGTCCATTCTGCGCAGGCACCGCTCCCGGAAGTACCGTCCGCCGGCAAGTGCCTGCTGGGGACACGCCGTCTCACAGGGGCGGTGGCATTCCTCACAGGGGGACGGCAGGGACGTCGGTGCGGTGGCCTCCACCTCAAGGTCGGTCCAGAGCGCCCGGAACCGTACCCGAGGCCCATAGCCGGGGACGATCACGAGATTGTTCCTGCCGATGCACCCGAGGCCTGCGAGTGCCGCCGCATCTTTCAGGAAGATCCCACCGGCGTCGATCTGGTACGGGATGTCGCGGGCCGCCCGGCCGTACTCCTGAGATAGCCAGTCGGCAATCGCGGTCGTCATGCCCCGGAGCATCCGGTCCCCCGGGGTACTCCTGCCCTCCTCCCACCAGTCCATCTCCGGCATCGCCGGGTCGTGGTAGAGCCCGAGGATGATGACCGACCCCACAAAGTTGTCCCATCCCCGGTAGCCCTCCGCCCGTGCGGACGGGCAGTCCCTGAGAAGCCGTGCCGGGACGAATCCAGCGACGCTCGCTCCAAGGGCGATGGCTCTTTCTATAGCTTCCTGCATGATGCGGCGATCATCATCAGGACGGTCCGGGGTATCCTCTCCCTGCATAGAATTCCTGTCAGGTTGATCTCCACCCCGGATGAAAAATGTATGGGACAATCATTCATCACCGGATAGGTCGGAGAAGTGGAGGAGCGTTTGGATGATTTCCACGGGATATTGTGACGAATGAACGCTATATATAGCTAATTCCCCAAACCTATGAAAAACGGAGAATGATTATGGACACCGTATTCGACGATATTATTCTGCACCCCATCGGCGTGATCAGAAACACCACCAAACAACCCTTCCTCGTTGCAAGTGCAACAGGCCTCACCATGAAGGGAGACCTCGCCCCCACCATAGAGGAGGTCCGTGAAAACGAGGACAAAATATCAGAGGTAATCATCAATCAAGAACTGACCGAGCTTCTGGATGGCATCGACGAGTACTCCCATATCAAGATCCTCTACTGGGCCCACGGCGTCCCCGCAGAGGGCCGGTCCCTGAGAAAGGTCCACCCGATGGGAAATCCAGAATATCCCCTGGTGGGGCTCTTCTCCACCTGCAGCCCCGCACGCCCGAACCCCATTCTGACGACCGTCGTACGCCTCATCGAAAAAGACGGCAACGTCCTTCAAGTCACCGGCCTCGACGCCATCGACGGGAGTCCCGTCCTTGATATCAAACCGCATGTCAGGGAGTTCTATCCTGAGGATGAGGAGGATATGAGGATTCCTGAGTGGATGGAGAGGATTCAGGCGCAAGTGAGGGAGTAAGTTAGTCCTTGAATCGCTCAAATAATACAATAAGAACCAATTCTTCTTTCCTTGAACAATCCCTCGGGAAAAATCCGCCATAGGTGAATCTCATTTATCCAATTGCTGATTTTTGATATCTCTAATTATTGAAAAACCATTCAGAAGAAGAATGCTTTGTATGACTGTCTTTTCCCTACTGATTAGCACAAAATATTACCGTATATCTTGCAAAAAAACCAAAAAATGCGAGAGAAGGGATTCGAACCCTCGAATACCTGCGTAACTGGATCTTAAGTCCAGCGCCTTTGGCCAGGCTTGGCTACTCTCGCAGTTGATGCACAATTTCCTCCCATTCTGAACCGTCAGACAGTTCGAAATGTCCGGTCATTGCGATACTATTCATCGACAGTAAAGGCAAAAAGTGTTGGGTATCATTCTGCCATTCTGCCCTCTTCATCGCCGTCTCCGGCCATCACGAAAGCAGCAGGATATACGCAATCAGCGAGAGCAGGAATGCGAAGAGCAGGATGGCAACGCCGAGAGGGGCAACATAGATGAGCATCGCGTTCACCGTGCTTGCAAGCTGGGAGATACGCTGCGACCCGAAGACCGTGATGCCCTCGACCCACCCGGTCCCCCCTGCCGCCTCTGCGGGGGCGAGATCATCGAGCGCCATCAGGACCGCCTTTCGCACATACGGGACGATGTCGCGGACCGGCACCCGGTAGCCGACCGGGTTCTTGCCGGATATCGTGTTGACCACGTGGGAGTCGGTCGTCAGAATCTCGCATTCATCGACGATGGAGCCGATCTCTGCGATGATCTCCTCGCGGACCCCCTCGTGGACGTTGTTGCCGTCAAAGAGGATCAGGGCCATGACGTTCCCGTTTACCCTCGATGCAAAGACCTGGATGCCGAGGTCGCCGAACCCTTCCTCGCGGGAGAACGGAACATCCACCTTCGACGTCCCGATCTCGAGCGGGTATTCGGGCTGCGATGCAATATCCTCTGCCGCCTGTGCACAGACACGGTAGTATTCGTGGGCCGCAAGCGATGCGGGAAGCACCGGTTCGGTCACGTCGACCATACAGTTGTGCGCATCGACGAATGCCACATTGGGGAACCATGAATGACATTCGGACATGATCGCAAGCCCGATGCAGAAGTCGAGATCCTCCGTCTTTGCAGGCGAACGGGTCGAGACCAGCAGCAGTGTGTCACCATACCGCTGGGCAAGCACCTGGACCGACCCTACGGTATAGCGCCGTGCAACGGATGCCGCCCCCGTAAAGACCGCACCCTTCTCCGACGCCCTGACCACCTCCGCAAGCCGCGGCACCTCGCTTTCCGAAACGAGGTTGAAGTCATGGGTGGCACACCCATGCAGGACGAAGCTGTCGGAGCCAAGGGCTGAGTGGAGCACCGAGGGGAGATTGCCGCCCCCGATCTCGCCCATGGGCCCGGGGTGGATATTCGGGACGGTGACGATCGTCTCGTCCTTTCCTTCACGCCGGAAGAAGAGGCTTGCCTGCGGCACATAGACGTCCTCGCCGATCTCCAGGAAGTACTCCTCCAGCTTCTTTGACCCGTCGGTATTGTGCGCAATAAACGCGTTGATAAACTTCAGCGCACTGATGTCGAAGTTCCTGCGCAGCGGGGTCTCAACCATCCAGATGAAGAGGAGCACCCCGCCGGCAAAGAGCAGGTGAAGAATAAGTGCAAAGAGAACCAGATCAAAGCCAAAATAGAAATATCCCGTCGCAAGCGCCGCCATGCTCTGGATGAGAGCGGGGATGAGCATCCTCGTTACCCGGGAGTCTGCAATCGCAAGGAGCGTAATCAGGCGCATCGAGAAGACGAGACTCACCGCGATGGCAAAGAGGAGGGGATAGAGGTCACGCTCGGTAAAGAAGAGCGGCAGGAAACTGAAGATGATCTGGAAGACCATGCCGGTCATCGCAAGAAGCGCGGAACGGTTCCAAGTGATCTTCTGCCCGAAGACTTCTACCAGCGGTTTTGTCAGCACAAGGGCTAGGAGTGCCGGGACCAGGTACCCGAAGATCCCGAACCCCAGTATCCCGAAGGACATCACATACTCAGCACCGGCAAAATACCCGGAAAAATCAATGAAGAGACCGAGAAGGATCATGATTGCAAGGGACCGCGGCCATTCTGGAGCGGCAAAGATGAATTTGCTCAGTCCTTCGAGGGTGGTATTGCCTTGCGTGCTCATTGCCGCGACTCCTGACACGTCTCCCAACAGGCGGGAGCATCCATTCTGATGTACTTATGATGAGTGACTATATAATCTGGACGAAAAATGGGCAGGGATATGAGAAAATCCGTCATTCGCCTGCCGGGGGCAGCGCCCCGAAGTGATCGCGGTACCGGGCGGCCATCGCCTCCCAGGTCGGAAGGTTCGTCTGGCACCCGGTCACCTCGACCACAAACGATGCGGCCGTCGTCCCGACCTTTGCCGCCGTCAGGGCATCGTACCCGCTGGCAAGGGCGGTCAGAAATCCCGCCCGGTAGGCATCCCCGGCACCGGTCGGATCATTCAGCAGGACGGGAATGGCAGGAACGAACCCCCGCTCTGAGCCTTCTATCAGAAAACTCCCGTCTCCCGACATCGTGCAGACGGCACGGGGGACCATCGCAAAGAGCGCGTCTTTGGTGATGCCCATCGTGGTGCACATCCCCTTTACCTCATGCCGGTTGGCGAAGAGAATGTCAGTGTTTGCAAGGATTGACTCAAGGTCCTCCTTCGAGTACCGCAGCAGGTCCTGTCCGGGATCAAAGGAGACGAATCCACCCTTCTCCGCCACCCGGACATTGAAGGACGGATCCGCGGTCGCGAGGTGCACCATATCGAGGGCGGGAGCCTCGGCCGTTGCAAAGGCGCTGGAGGCACCCCACTCGAAAAAGGTCATCTGGTCGCCATCAGTGTCGTTGTAGAGAAAACAGGTAGCCGTCCGTTCGTCCCCGACAACAAAGAGGCGCCGGCGTATGCCCAGCGTATCCATCCACGCCTCGTACTCACTGCCGGCAAAATCGCCGCCGACCGCGGAGATGAGTTCCGCCTCGCCTCCCAGCCGGGCGATGCCCGCAGCGATATTGGCGGCACCGCCACCATAGTAGACCGTATGAGCCGTAATAAATGTCGATCCGTGCCGTTCCGGAAGAACCGGAACTGAAAAAATATGGTCGATTGCCGTGTGGCCAACAACAGCGATCATATCTTCTCGATTTCTATGACCTTGAGGGGAATATCGCGAAGTGCCTTGCCCACGACGGATTTTGCAATCCGCGCCGCATGCTCTTCGGTCTCCGCCTTGTAGACCTTCATCTCAAGGGTGAGGCCGACGAGTGCGATGTTTCCTACAATCAGGGCCTTTGAAAGTTCCTGTTCACAGAACGGACAGATGGTCATTCCGGATTCGATTTCAACAAACTTTGCCGACGGGTTGAGCCGCTTTCCAGCCTCACTGATGGCGATGCCGATGGCATCGTCCAGGGTGTAGACATCACGGATCACCCATGCTGCTTCCATGGTGATGAGATAATCGCTCATTTTTAGATCAATTCCTACCAGGTATTTTCATGCACATGTTCAATAATCGGCATACGACCTGTTCTGACCGGGGGGAGTGTGCCTTTCCCCACCGCCAGGAGCACAAGAGGCCGTATGTGGGTCGGCAACCCAAGGATCTCCGAAACCCCTTTATCGTCAAATGCACCGGTCCAGCAGGAATGAAGCCCGCCGGCATGCGCACCGAGCATCATGTAGGTCGCGGCAATCGTTGCATCCTCTAAAGCGTACAAAATCCCCCGATCCCCATACTGGGACATGGAACGGATGTAATTTGCACAGACGACGAGGATGACCGGGGCATCCATGACGTGGTGCTGCTGGAATGCGGCGTCGGAGAGATCTTCCCGCAACCCTTCGTCCGTGACGATAACAACATCCCATGACTCGCGGTTTCCCGCGGACGGTGCGGTCCCGGCACACCGGATCATGGAAGCTATCTGCTCCTCCGTCAGCGGTTCATCCGAAAAGTCGCGTACCGATGAACGGGTCGATAAAAAGGAGAGAAAATCAGAGGAATCCATTGTCCTTCAGGAATGCCCATGATTCCTGTGCAGGTGTGGTGGCAAGACTGATGGCCTCGGCAATCTTCGCCGATGCCCGTTCATATTCCTCACTTTCAATGGCTGAGATGGCATCACTCACAAGCCCGGCGGCCTTTGTAAAATTCCCGTCCTTTGAAATATTGGTTGCAAGCTGGAGATTCGAACGGAACAGTTCGAGAAAGCTCACCACAACACGCTTTGCACCGGCCTTTTCCGCCCCTTTGTAATCAATAAGGGTGGCCATGACCTGTGATGCAGCTATCAGTTCCGACTTTGAACGTTCTGACAACTGATACACGGTGACTGCTTCTTTTTGATTCATCACAAAACCTACTGTACGTCTCGTATAAAAATGTGGAGGTGATTATCCGGTATTTACGAGGAAGATTATTTCCTTCCTTTAATTGATGCCGGAGAGCGCCTCATGCGCCTGCGGAACCGCGGGTCATTCTCGGGTCCACGGCCACGACCGCGTCCGCCACGACCACCGCGGCCACCGCGGCCACCTCTGCCCCTGCTGTCATCCTGAACCGCTCGCAGTGCTCTTTTCAGCTGCGTCCCGGTCTTGAACCGCTGGTTGGGGCCTGGCTTTTTGTAGTTCGCCTCCTTCTCAGGGACCAGCCTGATCTGTCCCGATACACTCTTAATCTGAGTCCATTTTGTAGTTCCAGTTTTGCCCATATTTCAACTCCTTATTAATTAGGGCAGGCATCTTCATAAAAGTAACCATGGGAGATTGTGGTCTCTCACAGCATTGCCTGTATCTCTTTTTTCAGGAGATCACTGATCTTTTTGCCGTCCGCACGTCCACGGACTTCCTGCATCACAACGCCCATCACCGGGCCTACCGCCCGCATGCCCTGCGCCTTCACAAAATCCACGCGCTCTGCAAGAATGGCGCGGATGATGCCCGTAAGCTCCTCATCGGAGATGCCAGGGGCAACCGACTCGACTGCGGCAGGTACATCCATTCCACCTGCAATCGCCCGGAAAATATCCGGAATGGCCTCCTTTGCAACCGAACCATTCTCGACCTCAAGCAGGACCGCGAGCAGATCATCATCGCCGATGGCGTCCACCACGACCCCGTCGCGCGAGAGTTCACGCAGGGTGGCAAGAATAGTCCGTGCCGCAAGATTCGGCCTGACCCCTGCCCCTACGACAGCTTCAAAGAGCCCCACCTGCGTGGAGTAGGCGAGCTGGTGTGAGAGAGCGGGGTCAAGCTCCATCTCCTGTACAAAGCGCTCCTCCTTTGCGGTGAGAAGCTCCGGCACCTCAAGAGACGCAACGTATGCCGGCGACACCACCACCGGCAGCACATCGGTCTCAGGATACATGCGGGCCGCTCCCGGAAGGGGGCGCATGTAGGCCGTGCTTCCCTCCTCGAGCATCTTGCGGGTCTCTTCGGGGACGCCTTCGAGTGCCATGGCGGCACGCCGCTGTACCTGCGCGATCGCACAGACCGCCTTCTTTTTGGTATCGGCAACGAGAATGACGCAATCCTCCTCACCTGCGGCGAGGGCGGACTTCAGGGTATCAACCTCCTCCTGCGTCACCCCGTATGCCGGGAGTTCGTCCGTATGGAAGAGACCGCCCACGCCACACTTCTTCGCGTAATCAGACATCTCGCTTCCCAGCCGCCGGTCGGGCTGGATCTCTCTCCCCACACATCCGGCAAACCCACGGAGACAGACCGCACCGATATACTTTGCCCGTTTGAGGATCGCAGACCCCGTATCGCTGAAAAGGCCGGTCACATCATGGGTCTGTTCATCGATCGATGCATTACATGCCAGCAGTTCTTCCCTGATGGCGACGAGGTTCACCTGACGGGTCACCTCGCGTCGCACCACCTCATCGATGAGAGCGAGATCCTGGACTCCCTTAATTTCAACCCGTGCACCCTCGCGGATGGAGATGTTTACATCCTGCCGGATGGTACCAAGGCCGCGTTTCACCCGCCCTGTGGAGCGCAGGAGCATCCCGATATAGGCGGCTACCTCCTGTACCTGTTCGGGAGTGTGCATGTCGGGTGCGGTCGTGATCTCCACAAGAGGAATACCGAGACGGTCCAGGGAAAAGGTCACCCCTTCCACCCTCTGGGCCGCCTCCTCCTCCAGACAGAGAGACTCGATGCGTGCCCCGGCGGGCAGCACCCCGTTCAGGGCGACGAGAGCGGTCCGCTGGAACCCGCTCGTGTTCGACCCGTCGATGACGAGTTTTCGCATTACATGGACCTGTTCCACCGGCGTCATTCCCATCATGCGCGCCATCGTCAGGGCAAGCTCCAGCGCCTCGGGATTCAGCGGTGCGGGCGGTTCCTCATCATTTTCGACGAGACAGGTGGTGTCGTAGGCGTAGTAGGTAAACGGCCGCATCACCATCATCTCCTCGCGGGCTGCCCGGTCGATCTCGCCCATCTCAGAGACGGTTGCCCGGAGATAACGGAAGAATTCGCCGTTTCGCTCCTCCACATCGCGGAGCACCGTAGGGCAGTGGCAGAACAGTTTCTCCCGGGTATCGAGCTGCTGGTGAATTTCGATGCCTGCCTTCAGGCCGAGTGCTTCATAATCCATGGGCCGAACACCTCCCGAACTCACCACGAAGCGGCGTCTGCATCAACCTTCGTATCTCCTCCGTATCGTCCGTCTGTCCAAGGACCCACATGAGCTTGACATAGGCAACCTCTGGAAGCATCTCCTCGCCCTCGATGGCGCCCGCCGCGAGCAGGTCACGGCCGGTATCATAGACCCGGTCACAGACCCTGCCGTTGAGACACTGCGAGGTCATCACCACCGTGGCCCCCGCATCGGTGAGGCCTCGGATCCCTGTGATCACATCGGCCGAGGTGTGCCCGAGTCCCGTTCCGCTTATGACAAGGCCGCGGTAGCCTTCATAGGCAGAAAGAAGTGCAGGGTCCATTCCGGGATAGAAGGTTATCAGCCCTACCTTCTCCTCGAGGGTATCATGGAGGACGGGTTCATCGCGACGCCGGCGCACTGCCTCCCCTGAAAGGGAGACATCCAGCGAGGGATACTGCACCGCCCCCAGGGGCGCCATCCCGAATGACCGGAACGCATCACGCCGCGAGGTGTGCATCTTTCTCACCCGTGTCCCCCGATGAATGGCACAGGCATCATCGTTCGATGACGCATGCATTACCACGGCGACCTCGCCAAGGTCTGAGGTGGCGGCAGCAGCACTGCACAGCCCATTCATCACGTTATCACTCGACGGCCGGTCGGCGGAACGCTGGGACCCGACGAAGATGACCGGTACGGGTGTTTCGAGCATAAAGGACAGGGCTGCCGCGGAATAGGCCATCGTATCCGTTCCGTGGGTGACGATGACGCCCTCCACACCGGCCCTTATATCGCGATACACCGCCCGTGCAAGGTCCTTCCATATCCCTGCGTTCATATTCTCGGAGAGAATGGTCGCAAGCACCTCAGCCCTGAACCGGGCGATTTCGCCCAGCCCGGGAATGGCGTGGAGGATGTCCTCTGCCGTAAACTGGCTCGTCACCGCCCCGGTCCGGTAATCTACCCGGCTCGCAATCGTCCCCCCCGTCGAGATGATGGAGAGTTCCGGAAGCTCCGGGTTCTGAACCACCTCGGTCCTGAACGCAGGAGAGACTTCCCCCTTTGCGAGAAACGAGAGCGATCCCGGTTCGACACCGATATTATATCCACTATCCAGTTTGATGACGGCCATGCCGTCACGGTCGGTAATATAGGTTCCTTCCGTTGCTGCTCCTGCATAACTGCATGAGACTCGTGTTCCGGGTGGTAACTGTGTTATGCTATCAACTCCTGCGCTTGTCTGAGCATTGCGCTTTCCGCCTCGGCCAGGCGTGATTGTTCATCCGCGACCCATGCTTCGTCCTCAGCCATGGCCTCTCTCCTGCTCACAAGCTGTGCCACAACCGCTTCCGGCGCCGGCCCTCCCGCAGCACGACGGACACTGACCGAATAGGCGGGGTCCAGGGCCTCTGTGATGGCTGCCTGCGTCAGCCCACGGACCGAAAGCGTCGTCCCGGTGATCTCCATTGCGGCCTCGTCGAGCGAAGCAAGGTCTACCGAGCCCTTCTTCACTGCACGCCCAACGATATTGTGCGACTCCCGGAAGGCGAGCCCGTAATTTCGGACCAGAAGATCTGCAAGGTCGGTTGCGGTAGAAAAACCCCTCCCCGCCTCCGCACGCATACGGTCGGGATGAAACACCGCCGTTGCAAGCATGCCGGCAGCAATCTCCACGGCCCGTCCCGCTTCAAAGACCGCCCTCCGAAGCGAGGGGGTCAGGTCCTGGAGATCCCGGTTGTAGCTCATGGGAAGCCCCTTGACCGTCATCAGTGCCGCGGTAAATGCTCCGGCAACGGCCCCGGTCTTCCCCCGCATAATCTCTGCGGTGTCAGGATTCTTTTTCTGGGGCATGATCGAACTCGTCGAACAGTAGGCATCGTCAAGGGTCACGAATTCCACGAATGCCGAACTCCAGAGAATGAGTTCCTCACAGAGTCTGCTCATGGTGCTCATCATGATGGTGCATGCAGCCACGGTCTCCAGTGCGAAATCGCGCGCAGATACCGCATCCATCGTATTGAGGGAGAGATCCGGAAATCCCAGTAGACCAGCGGTATAGGCACGGTCAATCGGATAGCCGGTGGACGCAAAGGCCGCCGATCCCAGCGGGCAGCGGTTCACCCGCACATACGCATCCGCAAGCCGTTCAAAATCACGTCCGAACGCATGTTCGTACGAGAGCATATAGTGGGCAAGGGTGGTCGGCTGCGCATGCTGGAGATGGGTAAATCCCGGCATGATCGTGTTCCGGTTCGCATCGGCAATATCAAGGAGCGTGCTGCGAAGGCAAAGAAGGCCCTTGAGCTGATCGAGCATATCTTCCCTGAGCCGGACTCTGATGCAGGTTGCCACCTCATCATTGCGTGACCGCCCCATGTGAAGCCGGCCGCCGTGCTGCATGCCGGCCGCCGCGATGATATGCGCCTCGATACCGGCATGAATATCCTCGAACTGCTGATCAAAGGCCGACTCCGGAATCCCGTTCTCGTACATGCCGATCAGCTCTTTCATGACGGTTGATGAGGTCTCCCGGCTGACGATGCCCTGCCGGTCAAGCATCAGCAGATGGGCGATATCGACCCTGATATCAGCCAATGCAATCCACCGGTCAGTATCCATCGACGAGAGGTATTCCGTAACCACTTCAGGACGGGGTCCGGATAACCGTCCCCGTCGTACCAGATCCCCGCTCATATAAGTGAACTCCTTACTAGTACAGCGTAGGGAAAAAAGTTAAATCCATTCCCTCACCCCTTTCCCGAAAGGATGAGCACGATCCCTGCCCACAAATACATATAGGAAAATAATTTACAACAATTGACCCAATAAGGCTAAATATATCTGCGAAATTGGATACTATTTTATAACAGCCACCTAAAAGTTCTACTGTTTCATTGCAAACGTTCACGAGGTATGATTATGAAAGGAAAAACACTCCTGATCCTGAGCGCACTCGTTGCGTGCGCCGTCATCTTTGCCGCCGGATGTATCGACGGCGGAGACAACGGAACCACAGAAGATCTGACAGAGCTCTCCTTCGGCTACCAGCCGTCCACCCACCAGATTGCCTACATGCTGGCAAAGGACAAGGGCTGGTGGGAAGATGACCTTGCACCATACGGCATCACCACCATCACCGACCACAAGTTCCCGACCGGGGCACCTGAAATGCAGGCAATGCTTGCAGGGGAGATTGACGTCGCCTACGTCGGCGCTGCACCCGTGATATCGGCACTTGACACCGGCCTTGATGCAAAGATCGTCGCAGCGGTTCAGGTGCAGGGATCCGACCTTGTAGTGCGCCCCGAGATCACCTATACGAGTCCTGAAGACCTCAGAGGCCTAACCGTCGCAACCTTCCCGGCCGGCACCATCCAGGACACA
>JAENZA010000171.1 GCA_016841485.1 Methanobacteriota archaeon | reverse complement strand
GAGATACCTTTATACGTTGAATGGCTGCTCGCAACGACACCCGCGACTTCGGTTGCATGGTCACTCGCGGGCAGATCGGGGCGGTACGACGATCCGTCAAGTAAGTACGGATTTGAGAATTCTATTCTTGAACTTGTACTCAACTCTGACTCCGGCACTTCCACAATCGCGACCTTGATGCCGGTGCCGGTCTTTCCTCGGCCCCAGACGACATCCGCCTTCACGGTCGGCGCTGCACTATTGAGCGCAGGTTCGTAACTCCGGGTGATGTCCAGCGATACGACGTCCGACCGCTTGCTCAGGTCCTGGATCGTCTCCCTGGAGACCTCCGCGAACACCACCGGGGCGTACTGGCTGGCATAGACCACGGTAGAGTCCTGCGTCTTCAGGAAGTCGATCACCGGCGCTTCATGGGCGGCATACGCGGCCCTCTGCAGGCTCAGCAGCTCCTGGTGTTGCTCCTCGCTCAGGTTGCCCTGGAACCGCGATCGGTCCATGGAGGGCTCTGTTAACCAGATCCAGACGACGACCTTCTCGTCGGATCGCATGGTTGAGACGCGCTCCGCAAGTTCCGGGTCCAGTTTCCCGTATCGTTTGCTGTTTTCAGCCGTTTCGGCCTCCTTGACGGCATCGATATCGGCAGCCTTCCCCTCTTCGTCCAGGTACACCCCGTAGACGGCGGAAGACTTTTCGTCCAGTATCTTCGCCCCCCAGAGGGTCCGGCCCGTAAGGGGGAACGTGGCAAAGGCTTCGTTTATGATGGTTAACTCTCCTACGGGAATGCCCTCCTGCGAGGAGACATGTTCGAGCGCTTCCGCTCGATAGGTCTGCAGATCGAACGAACTCTCGATACCCGTCTGTGCGCTCGCCACCGGCACGGATACCATTCCCGCGATGAGGAGTGCCAGAACGACGGGCAATCCCCTGATCTTTTTTGGTTGCATTGTTCACCTCCGTCTAGATTGGTGGAGGCACGACGCAACGCTTTTACAGTTCGAAAGCCCAGATCGTCATGCCTCCGGGCACGCGGGGTGCGTCACCCGGTCGTCAACCAGGGATGGGCGGCCCCCCACTTTTGCAGACGCCGTTTCAAAGCATCCACACAATGACATGAACAGTGATCTATTTAGAAATTCTGTCAGATTCATTTACACGTTCGCAGATATTTGCCGAAAGTGAACGGAGAGAACCCTCCCCGGAAGACGAGGGCACAGGAGAGAACCCGTTCTCACGGTGGTATATGCCGTACAGGACGCGGCAGCCTCTGACTGCCGCACTTGTGCGCGCCCTGCACCCGAAGTACTGGGTTCTGTCGATGGACAGGCAGGCCTGCCGGCCGATTGCGTAAACCGTATCAGCCATGAGCGACAGTACCTTCAACCTGTACAAAAACCCGTCGAAACCAGAACGCTCCTATCCGGAGGTCCCATGAAAAGGAGCCAGATTGTCATCTGGAGTATCCTCATCGCTCTCGTCTTCGTACATTATTTCTACATGCCCGAGCAGCCCGAGGTCACCAAGGGAGAGATGCATATCTCTTTCGACTCCCGGGAGTGCCGACCCGACCTGGTTGACCTCTGGAATACGCTTGTACAGGAGCAGGCGTTTTCGAACGAGTCGGCCGTGCTCATCCAGCTGAACCAGTATATCGACAAAGACGGAACAGTGCAGCGCACCGAACTCCACTGGATCGGCTACGTAGACGGGGAGGAGCACGCGTACGAGGTATATGTCCACCAGAGCGGCAACGTATATTATAACGACCAGATATTTGACTTCCCCATGCAGGGGGTACATCCCCTCGCCATATTACGCGAGGTCGACAGGATCGAGTTTGACGATCTCACTCGCGGAGAATACAATATAACGCTCACGACGTTCAAACACGACGGTCCAATGACCTACAACAAAACCAACGGCGACCTGTACGCCTTCGCGGACGGATCGCTCCGTCCCCTGAAGGAGGCCACGTTCTCTTCCGAAGCCTCCCGGCATATGATCGAGATCTTCCCGGAGATCGGGCAGTCGGGCGGGATTACGACCGCAGAGAGCATATCGGATCACATCATCCTCTTCCCCGAGCAGGAGATCGCCCGGGCCGACTCCGTCGTCCATGCATGACGTGCAGGCGGCGCCCGGAGACTCTGAACGCATCCTCGATAAGCCGCGGGGTGATCCGGGAAAAGGGGCAAACGGTGTAGTTATGGAGAACTGTCGAACGGCAGTCAGATACCGGTGCCGGACACACGCCCCCCGGCGATCGCGGGCTTCCACGATCCGTGGGCTTGTACACACTCTTTCGCATCGGCGCAGAGGTAGTAGCGTACGAACCGTCCTTTCTTCTCGTCTCTGACAATACAGTCCCGGAGCAGCGGTTTCATATGCCAGGTGACGTTCGCGCCCGACATTATGAGCCGGGACGCGATCTCTTTTCTCGTGCTTCCCGGGTGTTGCAAAACGATATTGAGTATCCGACTCTTTGACTGCTCGTTGAGATATCCCGCCACCTTTCGTTCCAGACCGGGACAGGCGCCCGTGTCGACGTAATATCTCATGCCTCTGCAGTTCGGCTCGGGGACGACCGTTCCCATCCTGCATAACATCTCTACGTGGTAACGGAGGGTTCCGATATTCATCCCGAGCAACCGGGAGAGAGAGCTTGTATTGATTCCCGGATTATCGCGTATGCACAGGTACGCTGCATTCCGGGTTTTGTTCTCAAGGACGTTATTGTGCAGGACCCTCTTATGGCCGAAATGCAGCCATGCGAGCAGCGAGAATACAAGCT
>JAENZA010000170.1 GCA_016841485.1 Methanobacteriota archaeon | reverse complement strand
CGAAGGGGGCGGTGTACCAGCCGGACGGCCTGGACCCGCGGGCGGTGATGGCGCACAAGACGAAGACCGGGACGGTCGCCGGGTTTGCCGGGGCGGCGGACATCACCAACGAGGAGATCCTCGAACTGGACGTGGACATCCTCATCCCGGCAGCCCTGGAAAATGTCATCACTCTTACCAATGCCGACAGAATACAGGCACGCATCATCGCCGAGTTCGCCAACGGGCCGACCACAAAGGACGCCGATGCAGTTCTCGGGCCCAAGGGCATCCACATCATCCCCGACTTTCTCTGCAACGGCGGCGGGGTGATCGTCTCCTACTTCGAGATGGTCCAGAACTTCAACATGGACCACTGGCCGGAGGACGAGGTCTACCGCCGGCTCGATGCAAAGATGACCCGGGCCTACCACCAGGTCTTCGAGGCCGCAAAACAGTATGATGTGGGCATGCGCCAGGCCGCCTACTCCGTCGCGGTCGAACGGGTCGTCCAGGCGATGATGGGACGCGGATGGGTCTGATTACTGCTTCGCCACACAGACCCACGCATCGTAGATGGGGTCGGCGTCATGTTCGAAGACCTCGGCCGTCCGCCCCATCTCCGCGCACCACTCCTCGATGAGCCGGATTTCGGGTTCGGTCGCGGTCGAAAGCAGGGTGCGCTCACTGAGGTACAGGAGCTGCCAGACGATCTGCTGCCACATCTCGCGGTTGAAGGAGCTGATGTCGCCCAGCATGAGGCCTGCGCCCAGCTCGGCGGGACCTATGTAGCTTGATGCGATCGTCGCATCGATGTGCATCACCTGGTCGGGGAGGAGGCGGCCGGTGGCAAGCCCAAGGGCGATGAGTTCGGGGTCGTTGTCGTAGGCTATAGGGTAGGCCCCGCATTCCCGCAGCGCCGCGGAGACGACGCCCGACCCGCAGCAGCAGTCGATGCAGGTGCGCCCGGCGGTATCGTCCCAGACCTCATGCAGGAGGGAAACGATCATCTCCCGGCGCCCCGGCCGGTTGTCCTCCGGGGCGGGCCGGACATGGCCGCAGAGGCGCAGGTTGTAGTACTCCATCAGTGCCTGCATGTACTCCTGCTGCGGCTCCTGGTAGATATCCCCGCCAAGCTCCTCCATGCGGGCAAATATTTCCGGGTGAAACGGCCGGCATACGAAGCTTGCCGCCGTCCACTGGTCCTTTGTGCGGACGGCGAACGCTATCGGACGTTCATCCTCGCTGATGATGATGCGGCCCTCCTCGGCCTCAAGTTCGAGGAGCTCCGCGGTATAATAGTCGCTCGTCAGATCCGCAAACGTCGGTTCGATGCACCCGATATGCTCCGTCTCAAAAATATCCTGTATCAACATGGGTCCCTCTCAATCTTCACTCCGCCCGGCGCCTTGATCGTCCCGTCGACGAAGGCCTCCTCGTGCATGGTGAGCTTTTCGCACCGGACGTCGCCCATGATGTGCACCTTCTCGCAGATGAGTATGGTGCCCCCGGCATAGACGTCGCCGTGAATGGTATTCTCCTCCCGTATCTCCGCCGATTCATCTGTCCGCAGGCTGCCGAAGATCGTGTTGCCCCGGGCGACCTTAACTGACCCTGCCTTGATATTCCCGTGCAGACGGCAGTTCTCCCCGATGGTCATCGATTTTGGCACGGAGAAGGTCTGCATATTCAGGACGGAATGGGAGGGGATCATCAGGGGCACTTCGCTGATCTCCTCGTCATAGCCGAAAAGCTTCTCGAGGATCTCATTGATCTCCTCCTCCTTTTCGATGCCCAGCAGCGTCACCAGGTACAGCACGATGTAGGTGATCACCGGCATGGGATTTCGAATCGAGATCCATCCCTTCGCCTCAAAGCCCTTTTCTATCTGGACGTTGTCCCCGATATCGAGGTCGCCGTTGACGATGAGCCGCCCCTGGATCTTCACTCCTTCGCCCAGGTAGGCGTCTTCGCTCACGAAGACGTCGCCTGAGACCTCACAGAAATTATCGATACGCAGGTCCCCGTCGCAATGGATATCACCGTTCAGCGACGAGAATTCGCAGACGATGACATCCTTGCCGTCGATGCCATAGTCGATCCTGCACCGGTCCCCCACGACAATGCAGCGATCGGTCATGAGCGTATGTTCCTGCAGCTCCGTATTATCGGGGAGTATGCAGTTTTCAAATAGTTCCCGGGAAGTATCCTCCATGATGACGCCTGTAGAAAGATTCGTTCCCTGAACCTTATGATTCTTGTTACTTCATTTTAGAGGGGGGTCAGAAGGGGCAAGCCCTTCCGCCCCCGTGCTTTGCGAAGTACTTCTGGTGGTAGGCCTCGGCCTCCCAGAACTGCCGGGCGGGCTCGATGGCCGTCACGATGGGCCGGCCGAAGGCGTCATCGTCCGCGAGGCGGTCCCGGATATTCTCGGCGATTCTCCGCTGGTCGTAGGAGTGGTAGAAGATCGCCGAGCGGTACTGGCTCCCGACATCCGGCCCCTGCCGGTTGTGGGTGGTCGGGTCGTGGATGGAAAAGAAGGTCTCGACGAGCTCGCCGTACCAGATGACGGTCGGGTCGAAGACGAGCTCCACCGCCTCGGCGTGGCCGGTTCTTCCAGTGCAGACGTCCTCGTAGGTCGGGTGCGCCATCGTCCCCCCGGTGTACCCGGCGCGGGTCGAGACGACGCCCTCGAGTTCTGCAAACCGGGCCTCCACCCCCCAGAAACATCCTGCTGCAAAGGTTGCCTTCTCCTGGCGCGGTGCATCGGCGCTCCGTCGGTCGTCCATGGGCGCTTATCGGCGAGGGATACGATAATGATTTC
>JAENZA010000169.1 GCA_016841485.1 Methanobacteriota archaeon | reverse complement strand
TACTCCCACTCCTTCACCCGGTCCCAGGGCTGGAACCACTCAAGCTCCCTGGCGACGTTGTCCCAGAACCCGTCGGGGTCCGCCAGGAACTCCTGGTAGGTCCGGTTGTAGTCGCCTATCCATGAGTGCTCCTTGCAGCTGGCTTCGGGGGCATAATACTTCGCCTCCTCGAGTTTGACACTAAAATCTTCAGCCATCTGATTTCCCCTATTATACATTATTAATAATGTATTTTATATCAACATTCTGGTTGAGGGGTTGGATCCGGCGGGGAGGGATCTCCGGGGAGTGGATACCGGAGCTGGACCGGCGGGGGTGGCGGTTACGCCGGAGTGTGCACGTCTTGGGGTTTCCGGCGGATGGACGTCCGGAGAGCCTGGTCCCCGGGGGCGGTGTGGGGATGAGAATGTGTCGGGCTATGGGTGTGGTTGCAGGGGAGGTGCCACGCGAAGGCGAAGGCTTCTGCCCGCCCGGGATCGGCCGGAAAGGTGGGTTTTCCGAGATGGTCGCCGGTAAAGAGAGGTCGTTTGAGGTGCGCCCTCCTCCGGGAGGAGAGCAAATGCAAACCCTTTTTGCCGGGCTCCTTTCCATATTCCATTGATCGCCATGCCCGCCGCAGTGATTCTGAAGATCTTCCCAATCCACACTGTCAACCCCGCCGACGTCGCCCGGCACGACTGGATGGTCGCCCTCGTCGAGAAGATGCTCGACATGAACAAGCGATTGCAGGCGGCGAAAGCCCCACACGAGAAGGAGGTGCTCGCCGGGATGATCGACGCGACCGACCGGCAGATCGACCGGATGGTCTACGAACTCTATGGGCTGACGGAGGACGAGGTGGCGATTGTGGAGGGGGTTGTGTGATGCAGATTTTTTTGTGGATCGCCTTAAGGCCGGGGATGTGATGAAAACGCTCTCTGAACTGCCGGAGGATTATGGCTCGCTGCTGGTCGAGGTCAAACTCGCCGTCAAGGACGAGTACACCATCGATTTCCAGGAATTGGGCGAAAAACACTCTGAGCGGGAGCTGGGGTATGAGGACAGCACCAAATGATCAGGGCTCTGGCGGCAAGAGGAAGTCAAGAGGACAGATCAAGGATAACGCTTCTTTTCCCGCCCGGTAGGCAGAAATGTCCTGCCTGCGGACTATGCCGAGGTCCTCAGAAACATTAAAGAGCGAATTCAGTCAGAGCGCCTGCGGGTCACCCTTGCGGCCAATGCGGCCATGATCCTGTTGTACTGGGATATTGGAAGGATTATCCTCGACCGCCAGAAAAAAGAGGGCTGGGGTGCGAAGGTGATCGATCGTTTATCGCATGACCTGAAGATCACCTTTCCCGATATGACGGGCTTCTCCCCCCGCAATCTAAAATATATGCGTACCTTTTCCGAGTCCTGGCCTGACCGGGAATTTGTGCAACGCACCATTGCACTAATTCCGTGGCGCAGCAATATTGCCCTGCTCGACAAACTGAAAGACCCGGAAGCGCGCATATGGTATGCCCAAAAAACCATTGAGCACGGCTGGAGCCGGGATATACTCGATATTCAGATTGCAAACTGCCTGCACGAACGGCAGGGCAGGGCGCTGAACAACTTTGGACAGGTTCTCCCTCCTGCCGATTCAGATATGGCTGCGCAGGTGTTCAAGGATCCGTATCTCTTTGACTTTCTGGGAACCGCCGATCCGCGGAAGGAACGTGAAGTTGAGCTGGCTCTGGTGGATCACGTTCAGAGTTTTCTTCTTGAAATGGGAGCCGGGTTTGCCTTTGTCGGCAGGCAGGTTTTACTGGAAGTCGGGGATCGTGACTTTTTAATCGATCTGCTTTTTTACCATCTAAAGCTGCGTCGTTTTGTTGTGATTGAACTGAAAGCCGTGCCGTTTGATCCGGCTTTTGTCGGGCAACTGAATCTGTATCTCTCTGCCGTCGATGACCTGCTGCGGCATCCCGATGACAATACAGCCATCGGGCTGCTGCTATGCAAGAGCAAGGACAAGCTGGTTGTAGAGTACGCTCTCCGCGGATTGAACAGTCTGATGGGGGTGGCAAACTGGGAGACGAAATTAACCGAACGCCTGTCGGAAGAGCTGAAGGGCAGCCTCCCCACCATTGAGGAGATTGAGGCGGAACTGGAGGATGCAAAGTGAGTCCGGTTGATTACGAAGAGTCGGAAGTTCTCAAGCACGGGACCGGCGAGCGGTCAATTTCGCCCGTGAGCTCCTGTCCCACGGACGATCGCACTCCCCCATCGGACGTCGCCTTTGAAAGGCGTACATGGCTCCCCGATTGTCCGCTTACGCCGAATCCATAGTTCTTCGAGAGTATCTTTATTACAGTCTCGCCCGAGACGGGTTTATGCCCGGGCACCCTCGGCCACCTCAAACGTCGTGATGATCGGCCTTCTCCCGTCTTCCAGCGGAAATTCCTCTAAGTACAGCTCCGTAGCCTCCTTGAGGTTGGTCACTGCCGCCGCACCTTCGGTGCTTGAGCTCCTGCGTTCGCGCTTCTAAACTCTTCGAGTTTCTCATGCTCTCTCCGGTCACACCTCACACCCTTCGGGTGCTCGAACTCCGGATGTTTCATCCGTCGTTCCTCAAAGTCTGGCGGCTTCTCAAGCTCCGGATGTTTCATCCGTCGTTCCTCAAAGTCTGGCGGCTTCTCAAGCTCCGGATGTTTCATCCGTCGTTCCTCAAAGTCTGGCGGCTTCTCAAGCTCCGGATGTTTCATCCGTCGTTCCTCAAAGTCTGGCGGCTTCTCAAGCTCCGGATGTTTCATCCGTCGTTCCTCAAAGTCTGGCGGCTTCTCAAGCTCCGGA
>JAENZA010000168.1 GCA_016841485.1 Methanobacteriota archaeon | reverse complement strand
GCCTGCGTTCATCCGCCACCTCTTCCTGGAAGGGAACGAGCGCACGTTCATAGAGCAGTGCTTCCACCTCCTCGTGGTCGGGCAGCGGGACTTCGGGAACCGTGACAGGTTCATCTGCCGGGATAACATCCAGGAATACCGTCGGCTGGCGGACCTTCGCATACCCGCCCCCGTCATGCTCCAGGACGAAGAGACGCTCGTGCACCGTATTGCTCAGACCGTCGGTGACCGCCGCCGAGAAGACATCGAGCACCGCCGGAATGTCACGGTGCAGATCGTAAAAGACTGCTCCGGAACGAAGATCGTTCTCCGTCTCGCGGAGCACAAAGTGGCGGACGGTCTCGAAGAGTGGGTGGCCGGGAGTGACCCACTCGATATTCGGATAGGCCTTGAGCACCTCCTTGTCGAAACAGATCTCCTTGTACTCACGCCCCAGCGTCCCGAACTGTGGTGCGAGCGTCTCGCCGATGGGGACGAGCAGGCGGGGAACCTGCCCCAGACGGAATATCCCCGACGGGTTCTTCATCTCCCGTAGACCGAGGCCGCAGAGCTTCCCGCCAGCGGCAAAGAAGTCGGCAACCACCTCGGGGACAAGGCGGCGTTCCTTTGCCTCCTCCCGCTTGCCGATGATGGCAGAGAGGTTGAGGTGAGTCTTGGCGAGCCCTTCGAGCGTCGAGCTCGTGATCTGCCTGAACCGTTCCGCTTCGGTTTCATCGATGATCCAGGAGAGGATCTCCTGTATCTCAAGGCTCTGGGCATACATCTCCCGGAGCTTGCGCTCGATCTGGTTTGCGGGGAAGACGTCACCGAGTACGTTAAAGATCTTCCCCGTCCGCTCGGGGTCGAGATCCTCTTCGATCAGACTGATCCGGGTGAAGAGCTTATCCATCACCCTGCCTTCCCGGGTGTTTTGCGCCACGAAATTGTAAATCAGACAGTCCTTCTCCTGCCCGTACCGGTGAATACGCCCCATCCGCTGCTCGAGCCGAACCGGGTTCCAGGGGATATCATAGTTGATCATAAACCAGCAGAACTGGAGGTTGATACCCTCGCCCGCCGCCTCGGTCGCGACCAACACCTGACAATCGTCCCGGAACTCCTTCTCCGCGCACAACCGGGTGCCCGGCGTATTGCGGTCGCCGATCTTCATGCCACCGTGGATCTGCGTGACCGTAAGCCCCCATGAACGGAGCTTCTCGGTCAGATACACCAGCGTGTCCTTGTGCTCGGTGAAGAGGAGCAACTTCATCTTGGGATCGGCGAAGATGCCCTCGGTGGTCAGCTGCTCCTTGAGCTTGACGAGTTTGGTCTCGATCTCTCGTTCTTCGAGGCGTTTGGCCATTATGACAAGCCGGGAGAGATCGGAGATCTCCTCCCGAAGATCCTCAGGCCTGTATGAGATGACCGTCTCCTCGAGATCAGCCAGTAACCGCTCGCGCTCATCGTCGTAGAGATCGGCAATGATCTCCTCTTCGCCGCCGAACCGCTTGTCCAGTTCGCGCTGAAGGCGCCGGTCGATCTCCTTCTTCCGGTAGGCATCGGGATCCCGGAGGATTTCTTCGCGCTTGTTGCGCATCCGCTCAAGTGTGCAGCGTACCGCATAGATGCTTGAGGCAAAACGGCGCTGGAGCATCGCCATCGTGAACCCGAGGGCTCTGCCGCGGATGGTACCGTCAGCCACTGCCCTGACGGACTGCTTCTCAACGTATGCAGTCAGGTGATCGTAGAACTCGGCCTCATCAGCATCGATATCGAAGGCAACCGTGAATACATTCCGCTTCCGAAAGAGGCTGGCAACTTTTCCGGTCTCCGGATCCGGGAAGTTGACGAGCGCTTCTTTCACCCTTCTGAGGTAAAAAGGTGCGTTCCGCGTCTTCATCGCTCGATCCAGGCTCTCGATATCCCCGTAGACATCCTTGTCGAGCAGTGACAGAAAGAGACGGAAGTTCTCCTTGTCCCCTTTATGGGGCGTCGCCGTCATGAGCAGATAGTGATCCGTCATCTCGGACAGTTTCTCTCCAATTTTGTAGGCGAGTGTTGTGTCGTCTTCCGAGTAGGCACTCATTTTGTGCGCCTCATCCACGATGATGAGGTCCCACCGTTTCGATCTCAAGAGGCTTTGCTGTGCATCTTCAATGCGGGCAATCCAGGGAAGTGAGGTGACGACCTGATCTTTCTCATCCCAGGGATTCGAGCCGTACGCCGCACGGAGGATTTCACCCCGCACGACATGGAATTCCTCCCGGAATTTTTCCTTGAGTTCGCGCTTCCACTGGAAAGTGAGATTTGCCGGCGTGACGATCAGGATACGCTTGATAAGACCGCGGATTTTCAGCTCCTTGATGAGCAGACCTGCCATGATCGTCTTTCCGGCACCGGGATCATCGGCCAGGAGAAACCGTATGCGCGGCACCTTCAGGAAATAGTCATAGACTGCTTCCAGCTGGTGGGGGAGCGGATCGATCCGTGCTATTGAGAGGGAAAAATACGGATCATATTCGTATGCAAGACCTAATCGCCGGGCCTCTATTCCAAGCCGGAATTTGTGTGCATCGCCATTGAAAGACTCATGCTCAGGGAACACTTCGATCTGGTCGAGGAACTGCGGGCCAAGAAACCGCGTGTAGGCCTGCCCGGAGTTGCGACCCTTTCCCTCTATCTTCAGGGAATCACCAATCGGTTTTACCGTCAGAACCTCGACGTCCTCGGGGAAGAGAGGACCCTCCCTGATGATTGCTCGTGGTTTGATGGTTTCAAAAATATCGTTTGCCCGCAGGTCTGCCATGATACAACAGAAGGAAGATTCAATTGGCGTAAAAAGAGTCTTTCGAATTTGTCC
>JAENZA010000167.1 GCA_016841485.1 Methanobacteriota archaeon | reverse complement strand
GCTGGCCGGTACCGGGGGTGGACGCCGCCATCATCGGCCGTGTGGTGGCAGGGGACGGCGTCCGCCTCGACGGCCTGCCGCTGCCTGCCCGCGGGTATGCCCACCGGTGGGACGGCGATGGGGCAGACGATGGCGGGGATATCCCCGGCAATGAGTGATCTTCAGGGATATCCATTCTGTTTTGCCGGATGAGAAGGATGACGGGCATTTCTGTTCCGGCACCTAGTAATATATACTAGATCTCTCTACTCTGGTCATGGCCCGGATACCCCGGTGGGGCCGTGGTGTTCGGGGGATATGGTGAAGGTGAGGTATGCCTCGTCCGGCAGGAGATGAGATCTACAGCAACGCCCGGGTTCTTGCACTGGTCCCGGCTCTTTCGGTGATGGCAGACTACTCGCTCACATTTTACTATTCACAGGGGGTCGATGAAATCGTGCAGTCCGAGTTTTCGCCGGTCGTCAGGTTAGCCGCCGAGTATGGCATCGTGCCGGTTGCAATAGTTGCCCTGGTACTCATTTACTACCTGTTTTCGTATGTTGCCCTGCAGGCGTTGTGCGGGACCTGTGTCTATCCGTTTGCGGTCGGCATCCTTGCCACGGTATCCCTAACCCATGTGATGGGGGGATTTTCCTGGCTGGTGCGTATTCCGTTTTATTCCTTTATGGTAAACGGGCTTTCCATCATGACCCTCCTCCTGGCTGCAACCGCCCTCATATGGGGCCTCTACCGCTGCCCTGCGCAGCTGAAGTTCAGGCGTCCGTGATGGGATAAAAGGGGGAAAAACGCCTCAAATCGTACCTGCCGTATTGGTATTCATTTGAACCAGCCGCAGGTCCGGAGATGATTGTGGATGGGAGCCACGGAAAAAACCGGAATTGGTCCTGAAAGGAGATGAGGGAAGAACCAGCCTTTAACTTTTTATTTGTTGAGAGAAGGTCCCTGGCCGGACCATGAGATGCGGTCGGCGGTAAAAACCTGAAAAATATATGATGAATGAAACGTCCTTCGGGTCTTTGAAGGATATAAACAGATGGACTTGGCGGGATTTGAACCCGCGGCCTCTACGTTGCGAACGTAGCGATCTACCCCTGATCTACAAGCCCTCGAACAGTGCTGTCAGCGGTTCTCCACGAAGGGCTCCAAACAGTTGTCCAAAATAGTATTGGTGTGGGGGGATATCAAATTAGAGGATAATCTCGATATCCAGTTTCTCCGCAAGCTCCTTGTAACGGTTGCGGATGGTGACTTCGGTGACTCCTGCGACCTCAGCAACCTCGCGCTGGGTCCTGCGTTCGCCGCCGAGGATGGAGGAGATGTAGATGGCGGCTGCCGCGACACCGGTCGGGCCGCGCCCGCTCGTCAGTTCCCGCTCGCCTGCCTGGCGGAGGATCTCGACCGCACGGGACTGAACCTCGCCCTTGAGGTTCAGACCTGAGCAGAACCGGGGGACGTAGTCGATGGGGGAGGTCGGGAGGAGCTTTAAGCCGAGTTCGCGGGAGATGAACCGGTAGGTCCTGCCGATCTCCTTACGGGAGACACGGGACACCTCGGCAATCTCGTCGAGGGTACGCGGAACACTGCACTGGCGGCAGGCTGCATAGAGGGCTGCGGCGGCGACACCTTCGATCGAACGACCGCGGATGAGGTTCTTGTCGACCGCATCACGGTAGACGACGGCAGCGGTCTCACGCACGTTTCGCGGAAGGCCGAGTGCCGATGCCATCCGGTCCAGTTCGGAGAGGGCGAATGCCAGGTTTCTCTCGGTCGCGTTGGAGACACGGATACGGCGCTGCCACTTGCGCAGACGGTAGAGCTGGGCACGGTTCTTCGAGGAGATGGCACGACCGTAGGAATCACGGTTCCTCCAGTCGATCATCGTGGAGAGACCCTTGTCGTGGATGGTGAACGTCATCGGGGCGCCCACACGGGACCGCTTCATCCGCTGGTCGTGGTCGAAGGCACGCCACTCGGGACCGCGGTCGATGAACTCCTCATCCAGAACAAGGCCACAGTTCTGACAGACGAGCTCTGCACGTTCGTAGTCCTGGACGAGCTGACGGCTGCCGCACTCCGGACAGACGGTCTTCGTCGTCTCCTCAATCTTTGACGTCGTTTTTTCCAGTTTTTCCCCGGTCCTCTGGCGCAAAGCCTCACGCTGGGACTGAAGCTGTTTGAGTTTCTCAATTTCCTGCATCGTATCGTTCCTTGATTATTTTGTGAAGAGCTTCTCCCCGGGTATGGTCGTACACGTGCCTTTGCAGACGACGAGTCCATAGGGCGCTTTGATGTTTCCAAACACCTCAACCAGCTTTCCAACAGGTTTCAGGCGACGGTCGGTAACGGTGACATGGAGGCGCGGGAGCTGTCCGGGATCGCACTCGATGACGAGGGTCCTTGTGCCACAGATATGTTTTACTCGTCCTGCCAGTTTCACTTTAAAAAACCTTCCAAAATATGGTTGCCGGTGTGGTTCGTAACCTATATATGTTGGGCACAATTACATATAAATGTTTTCAATATGCTTATATATCGGTGGAACATTTCCCGCGGTCATGCCCGCAACAGCGCCGTGCAAAAAAGGCGCGGGAGAGGGTCTCCGGAAAGGTTTTAAACGATATCTGGGATTTTCTGCGGGGCCGGGGGGACTTCCATACGGGCCTCCCCCTTCTTCCGGTGCGCACACACAGGTGGAGTATCTATTCTAAGAGCCAGGCAAGTCCTGTAGTGTCAAGGGCGGCCAGGCACTCCTCTTCGGTCATGCCCGCACCACGGGCGACGGCCATCCGGTCGCCTGCGGTCATCAGGTCCCCGGGGGCGTGCCCGTCGGAGTTGACCACCAGACGGCAGCCTTCGGTTCTGGCGACC
>JAENZA010000166.1 GCA_016841485.1 Methanobacteriota archaeon | reverse complement strand
CCTGCTATGCGGACGAACACACGACGCTCTTCACGATGCATTACGGGCGGGAAGTATAGACCGGACGGAGACCGAAAAGAGATCTCGACGCTCGTTCTGATGCATTCGCACCCCGATACGAGCGATACGAATACTCATCCCGGGGACTCATCCACCCGGCATGTGCAATGATGGTCTGGAGAGTCATGGAATGAACTCTTTTTCAGTTTGGTCTGATATTAGAGATATGACATAATATTTTTAAAATAACACATTGTCGACTGTTAAAAATTGTAAAATAGCAGTTGAATAGGTCCGTTTTTCGTTTATTCGAAGATTTTTTGGGGTGGTACAACGATACAGGGATATTTATAAGAAGGACAAAAAGTAAATAGAACCAGCCAAAGGCGTAGCGAGGTAACTGTATGCCAACGAGTAAGAAACAAATGGAGAAACTGAACAAAGTGAAGAAGGCCAAGGCAGAAGAGCTCTCGCAGCAGGCGGCTGCGGGCAGCCAGGCCGCCAAGAAGAAGCTCAAGAAACTCGAGAAAAAGCTCAAGTGAGCCGCCTGGAATTTCCAACTAATTTTACTGTTCTGACTCTGTTGGATCCCTCCCTCGCATAGGTGTAATCTCGGCCACGAGCATGCCCGTGAAGCAGAAATGACGCCGCTACGTCACATCGCTGTGCTGTAAGGAGATCAATAGACAGCCCCCCTTCAGGGCGGGGTAGTCCACCCGCTAATTGCACTCCCCCCCCGTTTGCGGTGCCGGGTCCCGGACAGACAGGGCGAAGAACCCGCAGACTGCTGCAGCGATCAGGAAACTTGCGAAGAATCCGGGGTAAAAGCCACTACCGGCAATGATGACTCCGGTAACGAGGGGGCCCGCCGAGTGCCCGATATCCATGATAGACGATAACGCCCCCATCGAGGCTCCCATCTGTTCTTTTTGTGCAACATCCGCGACGTACGCACTGGTCGCAACCGTGGAGAGCGACATACCGAGAGCAAGAAGAGAGCTCACGAGAAGGAACGTTGTAAATCCCGACGCAAACGGAATAGCGGCAACCGAGCACCCCAGAACGAAGAGCCCTACGATAATCTGGACCCGTTTGTCGACCCGGTCGGAAATCCTGCCAAAGGATGGTTTTGTCACCGCGATGATCAGCGCCTGGGCGGCAAACAGGATCCCCGTCTGGTACGCACCCATCCCCCGGGAGAGTAATACGAGCGGCAGGAACGTCTCAAACGCCCCGAAGGCAAAGTAGGTCGCCATATCCACGAGTGCCGTTGCCCGCAGTTTCCGGTTCGTGAAGAACGTTACAAAACTTCTGCGAAACGCTGAAAACGGGAGGACCGTGAGGGGGCCCGGAGTCTCCTCCCGGTAGAGAAGGATCAGGGCGACTACCGGTACTGCGGCGACTGCTGCAGTGAGGTACACCATCCGATAAGGAATGAGCCCGGGGTAAAAGACGAAGAACGAGATGATGACCCCGCCGACAAGCGGGGCAAGGGTTCTCCCGATCAGGGTTGCGGAAGAATACTGCCCGAGCACCTCCCCCTTCTTTTCGGCAAATCGCACCGCAATCATCGCAGCGATCACCGGCCCGAGGATTGCAGTTGCCATCCCGTGTAAGAACCGGACCGGGATCAGCCAGAGCGGATCGAAGATGAAGAGGTAAAGCAGAGGTGCCAAGAGGAATATTGCTCCGGATGCGATGAGCAGTCTCCTCTTGCCTAGGTGATCCGAGAGAACACCCACGGGAAACGAGAAGAGGATCCCGGCAAGCGGGGAGACCGCCGCGACGAGGCCGATGACGACATCACCGGCACCCAGGGCCTGCGAGAAGAGGGGCAGCACCGGATTCTTCGAGATGGTGGTCGAGAAGATCGCAAAGAAACCGATCATGAAGAGAATATACATCGTCCGGCGATCCGGTGCGGAGTGGTGCCCGATCATGGTTCTTCTCTCGGGTTATCTTTTGATTTAGTGGATTTATATATCTGATCGGAGAAGGGTTTCTGCATGGCCCCCTGACAGCACACCCTTGCATGAACCCGCCCCATCGTTGATGCCTGCCGCGAGCGCGACACGCCCCACACCCGTCCGGCGCCGAACGGCGGGTTTCGGCGGAGGCCCCGGCTCTCACGGTTGGGCATCCGTAGGAGATGCCTTCCCTGAGACACTAAACTGGCGGCAACAACTCTACGATTTCGACGATCCGGAGTCTGTTAGAGAAGATTTGGATGGGCTGACAGCATCCCCAACAGGGGTTTATCATGTAGAATCATTACAAAACCTATAAAACGAATATAAGACCACGCTGTAAGGTTCATTCCGACCCATGGGTTTGGCTTTCCGGGAGACGGTTCATCTGTCAGGAACACGAACTGCAGGATCATAGCGATACCTGAGTAGAGATACTCAAAATTTGAGGAGACAACCATGGCCAAAAGAATGCTGAGCGAGTTCGAATCGTACGATCTCCTGAAACAGTACGGAGTACCGGTGCCGGAGCATGCAATTGTCAAGAACGCTGCCGAAGCAGGCAAGGCGGCAGAGAAGATCGGGTTTCCGGTCGTTATGAAGATCCACTCGCCCCAGATTATACACAAGAGTGATGCGGGCGGTGTGATGGTCAGTATAGGGTCAAAGCAGGCTGCAGGGGAGGCTTTCGATAAAATCGTCGCGAATGCGAAGGTATACAACCCGGAGGCCGAGATAAAAGGCGTTATCGTCGAGCAGCAGGCGGCACCGGGGCTTGAGTTAATCGTCGGCGGGAAGACCGACGCGGCGTTCGGGAAGGTGCTCACCTTCGGTATGGGGGGCACGCTCGTCGAGTTGATGAAGGACGTCACCCTGCGGATCCTGCCGGTCTCCGAGGAGACAATCCGGGC
>JAENZA010000012.1 GCA_016841485.1 Methanobacteriota archaeon | reverse complement strand
CCTCCCTTCTCGCCCCCGGCAACCACCACGGGCACGGCGCATGCGTTGGTGACGGCGGCAAAGCTCTCCGGATCACCGGTGTAACTGGTCTTGATAATATCGGCTCCGAGCTCTTCTGCCACACGGACACAGTGGCCGATGGCAAGCGGGTCATTGGAGTCGATATGGTCCCCGCGGTGGTAGATCATCACAAGAAGCGGCATCCCCCACCATGTGCATTCCTTGGAGATCGCTCCTGCCTCCTCCAGCATCCGCGACTCGTTGGAAGCTCCGAGGTTGACATGTATGGAGACACAGTCTGCCCCAAGGGATATTGCCTCCTCCACGGTGCAGACGCTCACCTTGTCATTCGGGTCGGGGTTCAGGCTGGTACTTGCCGAGAGGTGGACGATGAGGCCGATATCGCGGCCATGCTTCCGGTGCCCGTGCCGGACCATCCCCTTGTGCAGGACGATGGCGTTCGCTCCACCCTCACTGACATCGGATATCACCTGCGGCATATCGGAGAGCCCATATATCTGCCCGAGGGAGAAGCCGTGATCCATTGGTATGATGACCGATTTCCCCGTGTTCCTGTCCATGATCCGCTCCAGACGGATTGCTTTTCCAATTTCCATATTATACCCTCAGGATCTCCATTGCTTCATCGGCACTCCGGCGCTCATGCACGACCATGGCCATAGCCCGTACAAAGAGGTCGGGATTCGGATGCTGAAATGCATTGCGACCGATGGATATCCCCGCAGCACCCGCCTCCATCGCTCCTTCGATCAGCTCAAGGGTGGTGCGATCATCGGTCTTGGACCCGCCGGCGACGACCACGGGGACGTGACAGCCCAGGGTCACCTCGCGGAATGAGTCGGGATCGCCGGTGTAGGGAGTCTTGACGATGTCCGCCCCGAGTTCGGAAGCCACCCGTGCGGCATGTTTGACGTCGTCAACTCCCTTCTCATCCTCGACCTTTGCTCCGCGCGGGTACATCATGGCAAGCAGGGGCATGCCCCATTCCATGCATTCCACCGCAATGCGGCCGAGGTCCGCAAGCATCCGGGACTCCGACTCGGCACCGATGTTGCAGTGGACGCTCACCCCGTCCGCGCCCATCTTCAGGGCATTGGTGACCGTATTGACGATCACCTTATCGTTCGGGTCCGGACCGAGATCGGTGCTTGCGGAGAGGTGCAGGATGAGCCCGATATCAGGCCCTCCCTTGCGGTGCCCATGCAGGGCAAGCCCGATATGGCCAATCACCGCATTTGCTCCTCCCCGGGCGACCATCCCCACCGTATCATCAAGGTCGATGATACCCGGGACAGGTCCGGACGATACCCCGTGGTCAAGAGGCACGATGACGGTGGTGCCTGTATCACGGTTCATGATTCTTTCAAGACGAATTTCTTTTCCTCTCATTGGTATTCCTCCCCGGTTGGATGCAATCGGGATCAGGAGAAAAATTCCGGCATCTACCAGAGAGTCTGCGTAAACCAGTAAAAGATTACGCTCTCTCCGCTATAGTGCTGGTAAAAGATGCTAAAACGATAGGTGCAGTCTGCGTGGCCCGGGCTACCGGTGATAAAAGCAATCACGGGCAAAAAAACATTCACCACACATTGACGAGTATGTTCGTCAGAAGAAATATTAAAAGGTTCTGTCCTCCCGAAAGGGGAAGCGTTCCATCGAACGGGCGAAATACATTAACCCTGCCATCGCAATGAATATATACAGATGAAAAAGGTCGGACTCCTTGGGTGTGGCAATGTCGGTCATATCATTGCCGGAAGGTGTGACGGATTCGTCGTAACCGCAGTATATGATGTGGATACCAAAAGGGCGCAAGAGGTCGCAGATCTCTGCGGAGCAACGGTATATCCAGATTTTGATGGATTTATGGAATCCGATGCCGATATCATCGTTGAGGCGGCATCGGTTGCTGCGGTCAGGGAGTATGCGCAGGCGGTCCTTTCAAAGGGAAAAGACATCATTGTCCTCAGTGTCGGCGCTCTTGCCGATGACGCACTCAGGAATGATATCGAAGACCTCGCAACCCGCACAGGCCGGAGAGTCTATATTCCGTCAGGAGCCATTGTCGGGCTCGACGGACTGAAAACCGGAGATTTCGCAAAGATAACCCGCGTTGTGCTGCGGACAACCAAGAGCCCCGCCTCACTCGGGATTGCAACGGATACCAGAATGCTGGTTTTTAAAGGAACGGCAGTGGACTGTATCAGGGAATTCCCGAAAAATATTAATGTCGCGGTTGCAATTGAACTTGCATCCGGCGTGAAGGCGGACGTAGAACTGTGGGTCGATCCCGCGGCAACACAGAATATTCATGAACTCATCTATGAGGGTGAATTCGGTGAGGTGACCATAACCGTCAGGAACAATCCAAGTCCGGACAACCCGGCGACGAGTTATCTTGCCGCCCTGTCCATCCTCACCCTGCTGCGCAATATTGACCGACCCTTACAAATTGGAACCTGAAAACCATGAACGAAGAGATCATTCGCGAAATTAAAGAACTCAAAAAACGCAGAAATGCGATAATTCTCGCGCATAACTATCAGCTCCCTGAAATACAGGACATCGCCGATATCCTCGGAGACAGTCTCGAACTTGCAATCCGGGCAAAAGAAGCACGTGAAGATGTCATCGTGTTCTGTGGCGTCCGGTTCATGGCAGAGACGGCAAAGATTCTGAATCCGAAAAAGACCGTTCTTATTCCCGAAAAGGATGCAGGATGTCCGCTTGCCGATTTTCTTACTCCGGAAATGGTCATTGCCGCCCGCAGGGACCACCCGGGGGCGGCCGTCGTCCTCTATGTCAACTCCACAGCCGCATCAAAGGCAGAGGCGGATATCACCTGCACATCTGCAAATGCCGTGGAAGTCGTGCGGTCCCTTGAAGCCACGACGATCCTCTTCGGACCCGATTCAAACCTCGCCGACTATGTCCAGTCGAAGGTTCCGGAAAAAACCATCATTCCGCTGCCTCCGGGAGGCCATTGTTATGTGCATGAGCTGTTCACATGCGATGACATCATCGAGGCCGCGGACCGGGGCGATGTGACCATATGCCATCCCGAATGCCCACGTGAGGTGCGAAACGGCTCCGACCTTGTGGCATCCACCGGGGGAATGGTACGAATGGCTGAGAACGCGGAGTCATGGACACTTCTTACCGAACGCGACATGGCCTACCGGTTACGTATGCTCTTCCCCGACAGGGAATTTCATGTAAAGGATGAAGCCATATGCAGGGATATGAAAAAGACCACCCTCGAGTCGGTACTCCGGGCACTGAGAACCGATACCTACGAGGTAGTGCTCCCCGACGAGATCATGGAACGGGCCCGGGCACCCATCGAACGCATGATTGCAGTGAGGTAGAAGTATGACTACAATCGACCGTCTTCTCAGCTTCATCGAGGAAGACGCCCCCTTCGGTGACATCACATCGGAAGTACTGATTCCACCGGAACGGGAATGCAATGCACGGATTATTACCCGCCAGCCATGCACCATTGCCGGGGTGGAGGAGGCATCCCTTCTCTTTACGCATTTCGGGTGCACGATCCGCCGGGTCGTCCAGGACGGCGACCGGGTAGGGGCAGGTACGGCCATCATGGAAATTTCCGGGAAAACAACAGCAATTCTTCTGCTGGAACGGACGGTCCTCAACCTGATGGGTCGTATGAGCGGTATTGCCACCGCAACCTCCCGCGCAGCAGACACAGCGGCCCGGGCAAACCCCCGTGTCCGGGTCGCCGCGACACGAAAGACGGCGCCCGGACTCAGAAGTTTCGATAAAAAGGCAGTGAAGCTGGGTGGCGGTGAACCCCACCGGTTCTGCCTCTCCGACCAGATCCTCATCAAGGATAATCATCTCCAGATCGTCCCTATCGAACAGGCCGTCGCCCGGGCCGGCACCGCAACCCTGTACAAGAAGATCGAAGTGGAAGTCGAACATCCCGAAGATGCCCTGAAAGCAGCGAGAGCAGGTGCTGATATGCTTCTTCTTGATAATATGAAACCACTCGACGTCCAGAAGACCCTTGACCTCCTTGAGAGCGAAGGGGTGCGCAGGGATGTAATAATCGAGGTGTCGGGAACCATCACCGAAGAGACACTCGAAAGCTATGCCGTCCTCGATATCGATGTCATCAGCATGGGAAGCCTGACGCACACCGTCATCAATACAGATGTCTCCCTCGAGATCCTGCCCGGTGTGCAGACGATCCGGGTGTGACCTTTTATATTTACTCCCTTTTGACGGCGGATTCCAGCTTTGAGGGAACCGCCTCTCGTTTTTGCCACATTGCACCATAAGTCGCGTTCCCTTCTTTTTGACGATGACTACGGAAGATACCACGATACCGCCATTCATCGTCCCTGTCATGACCGGATGAGGAGACGACAGTTTCTATCCTTCAAACTTCGGAAGAGAAACAGCCTTCCGTATTGCTCGCAGCGTTCGGAATCAGAAGAACGTAAAAAAAGAATATTTGGGGGGGAAAACTCAGCACAGCTTGAAGAGCGGGTGGTCATCGCTTGCGACGTTGACGCCAAGCTCTTTTGCTGCTTCAGCAAGGACAATATCGGTGAATGCGATTGCAGTCATTGCACCTTCACAGTTCTCGATAGGTCCGTACATGATAAGGTCTGCACCAAGGGTTGCTGCCATGATGTTACATCCGATATCAGGTGCTGCCCATGCAGTCTGCTTGATACCGTCCATACCACCAAAGTGGTGGTGTGACATCTGCTCAAGGAGGAGGTCCTTGCCCTCATACTGGCTTACAAGCACTGAAGGATTCTTTTTAGTTCCTCTCCAGCGTTTGAGCCATGTCCAGGAGACAGTCATGTTGTGGTATGCACCACCGGTTGGGAGACCGTGAATTGCCTTGCATGCAAGAATCTCACGGAATGAACCGCCGGAACCAAGACCGAGGGGAGTTGCTGCGGTGTCGAGAATGGGGCGGGTGATACCGCACTCTTCTGCGATTGCGAGCATGGACTTCTCCTGTCCTGCAACGCCACCTTCTGACAGCACCTTCTCACGGCCGATAACCGAGGCGTCACCTGGGTTGAACGCAAGGACGATTGCTGCATTGACGTCACTGTTCTTCAGTGCCTCAATGTTCTCCGGAAGGATTGAACCGTTGATCGAGTTGTAGATAGCACGGTCTGCCAGTCCAACCTCGGTTACGTACTCACATGCGTGGGCAAGTGCCGGAGGCATGGACGAGTCCATCAGGAATGCTGTCTTGTTGTCAATGCTGTCAAACCATGAGAAGTAGCTCTCAAATGCCTCTGCTGATTCTGAGATGATCTGGATGAAGTGTTTGATACCAGTCTGGTCAGAAAGTTCCTGACACCTGTTCCAGAGCGTCTCTGCGCGATCCTTGTCAATTATGCCCTTCTCATCATCAATAACAGTCTCATGCTTGTTATAGAAGATGGAGGCTCCGAGAACCCGCGGGTATTCCCCGGGCTGCCCGCCAATCTTGGTACCGTTAAAATCATGTACCGTCTGCTCTTTTTCGAATTTGAACATACCTGTCACTCCTCCTCAGATGAATCCGCCTAATTTGGGGAGTAATACCAACAACATCATGAATACGATCAGACCAGCCACAAGGCCATAGAGAATGCCGATGTCACGGCCAACCTTGCGTCCGAATCTCTGTGCGAGTTCTGCCTCTGTAAACTCGAGTTTGTCCTCGATTGCATTGAGTTTTGCCTCAATTTCGAGGAACTGCGGGTTTGCAGTTGCCGAGACTGCGCCACCGGCGCCGCCCTCTTCCTCGGACACTTCAACAACTATCGGGTCTGCATCAAATGCACCAGGGTCCTTGCCCTCGCACTCTTTGATCTTGCCGGTGATTGCACCCATGTCCTCGGATTCCATGATATCGATGACTTCGACCTGCTGCTGGAACCGTTCAATTGCGGCTGCATCAAGGTTTTCGATGAATGCGATTGCACCCTGCGAACCTACGATCTTTCCGCCTTCCACACCATTCGCGTGCAGTGCCTTGAGCGACTGACCGGAAAGGTGACCCTTCACTTCTGTTCCACAGAAGATGATGAAGCGGATGTTCGGGTTCGAGATGGTGTTTGCAATCAGCTTCTCGAGACCAAGGTTTTCAGTCTTACAGGAACCACAGATTGCGGCGCCTGCATCACAGATTCCCTGTTCATCCAGGTGAGATCCGAAGGAACAGACTGCAACACAGCTGTCTGCGCTTCCGGAATGGTAATCGCCCTGGATAATTGGCCAACCTGACGCCGGAGACTTTTTGTCTGCCATATCAGAGACCTCCAAGCATCAGGCCCGGAACGAGCACAAGGATGAGTGCAACGATAAGACCGACAGCAAAGCCCATGACACCGCCCGACTGGATTGCGGACTCAAGCTTGTTGGTACGGGCAAGAATCTGTCCCTTGTACTTGACGTCCGACATTATCTGGTCAATGGCGGCGGTGCGAATAGGTCCGGATTGATTTCCTTCTGCCATTTACATCACCCTATCAACAGGAATCCAAGCAGGACGAACGAAACGATCAGTCCAATCATGATTCCCTCAATTTTTCCTGCATACACACCGGCCGCATAGCGGTCACGGTATCCCATGCTGGTCACCATCATCTGGATGGTTTTCATCCGTGCATGAATGAGCGCAAGCTCAGCGGTCATGGGGACTTCTTCGCCCGCTCCTTCTCCGCCGGCACCGCCCTCTTCCTCGGACACTTCAACAACTATCGGGTCTGCATCAAATGCACCAGGGTCCTTGCCCTCGCACTCTTTGATCTTGCCGGTGATTGCACCCATGTCCTCGGATTCCATGATATCGATGACTTCGACCTGCTGCTGGAACCGTTCAATTGCGGCTGCATCAAGGTTTTCGATGAATGCGATTGCACCCTGCGAACCTACGATCTTTCCGCCTTCCACACCATTCGCGTGCAGTGCCTTGAGCGACTGACCGGAAAGGTGACCCTTCACTTCTGTTCCACAGAAGATGATGAAGCGGATGTTCGGGTTCGAGATGGTGTTTGCAATCAGCTTCTCGAGACCAAGGTTTTCAGTCTTACAGGAACCACAGATTGCGGCGCCTGCATCACAGATTCCCTGTTCATCCAGGTGAGATCCGAAGGAACAGACTGCAACACAGCTGTTAGCGCTTCCGGAATGGTAATCGCCCTGAATAATCGGCCATCCTGAGGCCGGTGATTTTTTGTCTGCCATCTTTCACCACCTCATATGAATCCGAACGCGATTACTCCCGCGACAAAGAGACCTACTGCAAGACCATACCACATTGCCGTGACAGCTCCTGCATAGAGGAGTGACTTCTCACGGTTGGGGAATGATGCCTTGAAGTTGCCTTCACCTGCAAGCATGTTCACAATGTCATCTGCGATTTTGTCAAGTTCGTCAACCCTCTCGATAACCGGACCAAGAGATGCTCCGGCTGTGGTCACAAGACCGATAATGGGGTCAGAGACAAGTCCGAACTCAGGAAGTACTTCTACATATCCCATTCTTACTCACCTCCAACCTCGCGGATGGGCTTGGAATCAAGCCATGCAAATGCATCGCGCTTCGAGAGCTTGATGTACTCACTGTAGGACCATCCCCAGAGAATGACGGAAATCGCAAAGGAAATCACGACAGCAAAGAGGCTCAGGAATGCAACGGACATGATTGCAACGACAAGCATGGAAAGGAATCCACACTCGAGTGCGCACATCTGGGTCCTGTCCCAGGATTCGTTCGGACCAAGGCAGGCGTTGAACGGGTGCTGGATAGCGATTGCACCGAGCATGAAGATCGTTGCAAGCACACAGCCGCCGATGACGGATGCTGCGTAGCTGGTGACTTCCATGCCGAGGAACGAAACGGACCCTGCAATCAGATCAGTGAAGATAAACGAACCGGAGACCATTGCAGTGAATCCGAGCATCGTCAGCGAACCGACGATCGTCAGCTCTGCAATCATGCGGGTCATCACCGGGATGTTCATGTTCAGAACCTTGTCTGAAATGAACCCGAGAATGGCTCCGATAATTGCTGCAATGAAAATACAGCCGATTGGGACCAGGAGCGGGGAAATACCCGCAAGTTTCGATGCAAAGAGGAACGCGATAACACCGGACCCGAGCGAGATCATACCCGCGGACGGGACACCGGTACCGAGACCGTAGCTGCACAGCGTCTTGATAGAGTCAGTACCCCACCACAGTGCGATGACTGCTGCAAGTCCGCCGAAGAAGGCAAAGACCTCAGTAGACATCAGGCTGTTGAGATAGACAATGTACAGACATACCAATGCTCCGACTACGCCGATGCCCAGCATTGTGTCATGGGGCATGCCGCCTTCGGATGCTTCAATTTTTACCGACATTTTGTCTCACCTCAGATAACCACCAGAAGAATTGCAAACAGACCGCAGACTGCGGATGCTGCACTTGATCCGATAACTGCACGGGGCCAGCGCTTGAACTTCGGGTCGTGCGGACCTTCGATGGTACCGGTTATGTTGTACGCGGTCAGAACGGCCGCAACGAGGAACATACCGACAGCAAAGATACCGGCAAGAGAGACAGCAAGCGTCGTCATACCTTCGGTTGTACCGAGGAACGAGGGGAGTGCCTCTTCATAGACCTGGAGAAGTTCGTAATAGATAAGCGTACCGCCCATACCACCGAAGAGACCACCGAGGACACCTCCGACGTAGGAGATGAACGGGAGGCCATGACCTTCAGTACCCTGTGACTTGTACGCCGGGAAGGTGTCGCCCGTAATCGGGTCCTTGTCAACCTTACCGGATGCTGCGGGAATACCCATAGCGTAGACGTAGACAACATTCACCATCAGACAGGTGATTGCCATCAGAAGTCCACCGCCGATTGCACCTGCGGCAAGAGAGATTGCGATCCCGAATTCAGCTGCCCATGCGCCTCCAAAGAGACCTGCAAGGCCACCACCAGCTGCAAGCATAGCCACACCGGTTGCAATACCGGGTGCCTGTCCCATAGCTGCGGGAGCACCACCGACCGGCACAAAGTGCACACCGAATGAGATGAGCACGCCACCGATGATGACACCAATGAGCGGAACAAGTGCTGCAGGGTAGACGACAAAGACGACTGCGACTGCGACGAGGACAATAACCAGTGCGATAAGCGAAGCTGTCGGGTTAATGCCTTCTCCTCCGGCTGCTCCACCACCAAGTGCGCTCATGCTGCTGCCTCCTCTTCAGGTGCTGCCTCTTCCGTGTTGTACGGACCATAGGTATTGCGTGCCCAGGTCTCTACATAGCGGTCGATTACCATGAAGACAATAATTATTACAACACCGGCGATAACTGCGCCCCATCCAGCCGCAAACGGCTCGAAGAGGATCGTACGCCAGAGTTCAAAGAATACAATAAGACCGAAACAGATACCCGATGCGGGACCTGCACCCTTAGAGGTAAACCATCCATTATCAATGGAGCTCCTCTCACCGGCCTCAGCATACCGGACAATGTCTCCGGATGCAGAGATAGGCAGACCCGCGCCGAACGGATAATTCTGATACTGGCGCTCCTTTCCGTAGAACGGATTGCCGGTTGCAGAACCTGCCGCACCGAGCGCAATACCCCAGACAATACCCATCAGGGGAAGCGGGAACGGGTGTCCAAGTGCTTCAATCATAAGGAAACACATTGTTACGGTCGCAAAGATGGCCACAAATGCATGTGCCATAGTCACGGATGTCACCGATTTTAAGATATCGATGTACACCGGCTGCTCAAACTTTGCAAGACTTGCCGTACGGCCGAGATATGCAGTTGTGGCGTACACGCCCTGCACGAAAACTGCAACCGCCGAACCAATGACGAGAGCAAGAATTGCATTAAACTGAATCGCCATCAGCGCCCATGCGACGCCAGCAGCCAATGCCACCCAGAGACCATACGCGGGGGGTTCACCGGATACAGCTTTGTTGTATATACGGTGAACGTATCCCATCTGCGGAGCAAGCTGAACCTGTGAGTTCGGATCACCCTGTGATCCGATATCAGATTCAGTATCCTCCGCCGCGCCGGCCACGGTGGCAAGAGCGCCAGCTAAAGCGCTAATACCGATGCCAAACAGTATTTCTTCCATTCAGGCATCCTCCTGTGTGCCAACATGTACCAGAGTAACACGTTACACAAACCCTTTTTGGTTCAAAATAAGGTTGATAGGTATTTTATTAAAGGTTTCGAAAAATCAATTTGGCTTATTTTGGAAAATAGCGCCAAATTCGGGGATATTTCAGATCAATACCCCACTTATGTCACAATAGATTGAATTAAATAAAAAAAAATGGGGTAGTTCCGGTTCCGCGATCAGCGTGCCGGAATGATGAGCGAGCGCTCGCCAGCAGGCTTGAACTCACGGATTGCACCCTTTGCAAACTCGCGGCGCGGTTCTGCAAAGTCGAAGCTGAGTGACGGGTCAGCGAAGGTGACCTTGATGAGCGGGTCGAAGCAGAATGCATCGTTACGTCCGTAGTGTGCACCACCGACGATAGCTGCGTATTCTCCCTGGTGACCGACGTTCATGGCGTAGTTCGGGTAGTTAGGTCCACGAAGTTCGCCCATCAGACCGCGGTCGGGCTCCATCGACAGAGAGTTTGCTGAACCACACTGGTCCTGCAGATCGTAGCCGAAGAAACCGAGACGTGACCAGCCTTCCTTGTGCATGAGCATGGAAAGGTACCATCCGTTCAGACCGGCGTTGGAGTTGCCGGTACCGATGGAACAGGTCAGACCACAGGCTGCTGCCATGACACCAGCACGCTGTGAACCTCCGAAGTGGTCCTCCATCATGGTGGGGTACTGCTCGTACTGCTCCATTGCATTGAGGTTTACCTCGGTTGCAAGGTCGTTGACGACATCCTGGGTCGGTGCAACAATCGTGTCGGGGTTCGGGTTCTTGAAGTCGTAGCCGTACTTGTCCTTCAGGTAGTCCATACCGTAGTAGGTGTACTCATCGAGGATGTTGTCGGTGTATGCAGCGGTTGCATACTGGGTAAATCCGACACCACCGGACATGTAGGATCCGAGCCAGATCTGGTCGAAGAGCATGGTACCTGCACCGACAACCTCAAGGGATGCACGGGCGGGGTCGTTCGGGTACTTGCGGTTTGCCTGAACGATATCGGAGAAGACACCGAACTTGATACCACCGGGCTCGTTCGGGCCACGGGCACGGCGGGCAGGCAGAATGGATGCCATCTGCGAGACACCGGCGTGCTTTGCGGCGTAGGAAAGGTCAGCGACAGCTGCTTCACCGGCGCACATTCTGTATGCTGCGATGAAGGACATACCGATCTGCATTGCAGACCACCGGGAGGTGGTTCCACCATCACACGTGCGTGATACGATGGTCGGGATGTGGATTGCCTGGTAGATGGACTTGCCGACTTCCTTCTTGAGGACCTCAGCCTGTTCAGCCGGGAAGAGCTTCTCGATGTTGATCAGGAACTGGGGCTCGATGTCGTCTGCCATGGCGTCGTCGCCGGTGAAGACCTTCACGTAACAGTCATCGACAAGACCGGGGTGGGTCTCGACCATGTGTTCCTGAACCACTGCTGCACCGGGCATTGCGTGGTTGAGGATGTGGAGGTATTCGTTGATGGTCTCGGGGGTGACTTCCTTGCCGAGACGCTTCTGGAGCGTTGCGTGTGCAAGGTCCATGCCGACAACCACGGTTCTGCGGATGTCATCCCAGAACTGCTGCATTGCTGCGTTGTTGACGAAGTGGAGGTCGTCACCCTCTACGAAGACACCGCTCTGGGAGACTTCGTAGGTCATGAGCTGCCTCTGACCCATGGGCAGTCCGCCAAGGTGGCAGTGCTCGGGGTCGTACATGGAGATGCCACGTTCCATCTCGATGCCCTTTGCTGCCTTCATGAATTCGCGCTTACGCGGGGACTGCTTGAGGCCGCCAAAGTTGTAGAAAGTGGTCTTTACTGCCTCTTGATCCTGGCCCTCGAACTTCTCCTTCAGTGCGCTGAGGAAGAGCTTCTGTGATCTCTCAATTTTTCCCATTTAAATCACTCCTCTGTCGGCATGAAGCCGTATTTTGTCCTGAGCGTGTGGACACGCACGATGTACTCGATGTACTCCTCGTCATCGCGGTATGATTCACCGACGAGAGAGTGGAATATCGTGGATTTGCCCTTGCTCCATGCATCATCCTGGGGCTTTCCGACAAGGACTTCTCGGTCGAGGGGTTCACCAATCTGGTCTTTTACGTAGCGGACGACACCGTCTTCTCCGAGGATACACCTCTGGAGCATGTCGAACATCAGGCCATCTTCTGCAAGACGGAGTGAGTGACCGTGCACGGTTGCACCACGAATGGAGGTCAGTGCGGGGTCGAACATCTCGGTCTCGATGAGCCACTTGGAGTATGCCTCGAGGTCACGCTCACGGCACTCGACGATCTGACGACCGGAGAGTGTACCGGGGTCGATGCCGCGGAAGCGGTAGCACTCGGTGTAGGTACGCTGGTAGGGCTGTGACGGCCCGTTGTACATCGAGTCGACGAACTGGACGTAACGGACGCGGTCTCCTGCCTTTGCACCCTCGGTAGCTTCAACAATCTTCCTGATGGGGCATTCGGGTTCCTGCTGCTCTGCGAGCGGCGGGTGTGCGGTCGGATATGCGGATCCAGGTGCGCGGTGTCCGAGGACAAGCACGACATCTTCATCAGTGACTTCGCGAACTTTCTCAAGTTCGATGTCGGGGTTCATCTGGCGGCGCCTGTTCTCGGCGACGGTAGAAGTACCCGGACCATACTGTGGTTTGTATGCCATATATTTCACCTCAATTTGATTTTTTCATCTCATTCATTACAGCCTGAATGACTTCAGAGAGTTTCTCCCTTGGAGGGGTCTGACCACGCGTGACGCCGCCGACGATTGCAACCACCGTACCTTTGGTCCGGATGGCGCCCTCCGGGGGCATCACATACGCTGTCTTTACACCGACCTTTGCGAGGTCCTCGTAGTCGATCGGTGCCTGTGAGACCACCACTGCCTTCACATCTGCCTGCGCCAGAATGAACCGGACCTTCTCAACAACATGGGAACGCACGTTCCCGTGGTGGAGAATCGCAACTTTATGCTGTTCAATCTGGGATACTTCCTTTGCCGAGAGTCCGAAATACGCTCCCAGCACGGAACCGGCAATCTTCGGAGCGTCGGCGGGAACGCCGCTTCCGGCATTGAGCACCAGGGTGCTCACCGAAAATTCCACTCCTTCTCTGCGAAGGGCAGAGGTTATGTCACATACCGGCTTGGTGACGTGCCTGCGACCGGGTGACATGCCGACGACGATCACATCGGGGTTGCGGCACTCTGAAATAGTACCACGCTGGGCAAGGCCACCGCCTTTTCCCATCCCCATGGATTCACGGCAGTCGACAACCTGGGTTACACGTCCAATCGGCATGCGTTATCTTCCCTGTATAATGATCGGACCTTCTTTTTTCCGTGGGTCCGTGAGCCCAATTACTGCGGGGTCCACATTCGGACCATACTTCGCATAATCGGTAAGCGACGCCTGCGTCTTCATGAATTTTCTCCCGCTCTGAAGTTGATACGGGAAATTCTTCTCTGCGAAAAAGGCGTCACAAAGGGCTCGGATTTCCTCAATTACACTATCGTCCATCACTTCCAGCGTGATCGAACCCACCTGAACATGGAGCTCAAAGTCGGACGTGCCGACAGTGATCACTCTACGGTTGGTATTGGGGTTCGGTTTTCCCCGGGCCGGACCATACGGTACCGTCCGGGGAAGATTCGGGCCGTTTATCATCATGCGGCGGATCCCGGATATCTTCACAACCAGGTTGAGAAGTTTCTCCGAGGAGTCCGGCTTAAGCATGCGAAGCGGGACGATTCTGCACTGAGGGTAATCTGCTTCAGTCATTCGGATCGGTGCTCTATTCAGACGCCGTTTGCGATCTGCTGGATCGGCTTGTTGAACACGTCAATCTTTCCGTAGGTCTCGCCCATGATAGCAGAGGTACCCTCAGGTGTGAACATCTGGGTTCCTGCATCAAGTGCACAGGCTGCAACCACACATGGAATTGCACAGCCGTTTGCGTGGCGGGTCACGACGTGGTTACCGTTGAAGACACCCGGACCACCGCCACCGTAGATGGAGTGGCTGAAGAACGAGAAACCAACGGCAGTACCCATGACACGACCGAAGTCGCTGCCGGGCAGACCGGTCTCGTGCTCAAGCAGGTCGTTGAAGTACAGGAGAGTCGAGGAGACTGCCTGTGCGAAACGTCCTGCACCACAGTTGACCATCGTTGCCGCCAGGGTTCCTGCTCCGGCGTATGCGTTCCACATCATGGGGTCCTTCGTGTCGTAGAACTGGAAGTAACCGCCCTTCTTGCCGGGTGTAATGACCTTGTCTTCGATTGCACGCTCGACGAGCGACTGGACAACAGTACCGATGGTACCGGTCTTGCCGTTCTCCTTGACGAGATCGTAGACGAGGTTGTTTGCATTCAGACCCTGGTATGCGTACTGCAGGAGCATGTGGCGCTCGAACGGGCCGATTGCACCGCCCATCTCGAACTCACCGGCAGTCTCGAGCGTTGCTGCGAGGGTTGCACCCTGCATTGCATTGCGGTTGGTCATCATGACGAGGTGGTTCACACCGATGTTACGGAGTGCGAAACCAAGACCTTCGTTGTTCTGGGGGATGGAAAGCACTGAGGAGACGCCTGCTCCAGGCATGTCCATGGTGTGCGGGTATCCGCCCCAGCATGCGGCCTTTACGGTTGATGCGTTGAATGCATCAACATTGAACTGGTCAACGATTGCGTAGGTGGTTGCTGCTGCAACGGACGTGATTGCTGCATCGTAGGTGGATGCTGCCTCGAGGCGTGCCTTCGGGACCTCAATGAGGAGAAGGTTTCCGCCCTTGAACTCGTTGACGACCGTTTCGCCGCCCTCGATGTCGAGCATTTCCTTGATCGATGCGACGATGGCGTCCTTGTTTGCCATGATCGGGAGATCAAGCTCACGGCCGAGGATCTTGCCCTTGCCGAGCTTGCCGGACTTCAGGCCTGCTTCCATACCGCCGAGGTTGACAGCGATGGACCTCTTGGTGAGGTCGATGATCTTCATGGTTGCCGGGTTCACGAGCGGGCTGATCTTGTCCAGCACGACATCGCTCTTCAGCAGCTTTCCGTCATCCGAATAGAGATCGATTGTGTCGGAATATTTTGCCATTTATTTTTCCTCCAATTACCCATTAGTGCAATGCATTACATTTACTGAACAACGTCAGGGGAAACCTGACCGGATATCGATGATGGTAACTACTGCACGTCCCCGCATGGGACAAGAAAGTTATCTCTTATCGAAGGATATAAGGATTCCTAAAAATTAGGAGTATAATCAAAAGCGAATAAATCCCGTTTCACATCCATAATCCGAGAATAAGCTCAATTTGAGACAATATCGCATTATGTATTACGAACGATCCTTCCGAGTAGCACAACGTATAACTCCGGGCGATGGTTTTGTCAATTATTCAATGCGCTCTATAATTGCGGATTAAACGCCGTATTACCAGCGTATACGAGGGAGAACACATATCGAAACATTCATGCCAGAGAAACAAACCATGCCACTTACCGCATCGGTAAAAAAAGGAAAAAACGGGGCCCTTCACCACTCGGAGATAATATTTTCCGGGGGTATTTTCTGTTGGATTTCCGAGAGAATGATACCGACATATGCATCGTCTATCTGATCACCCAGGAGCATCCCGCTGATTCCATGCCGGTATATCCTGTACATCAGAATATCGATGACCTGCGATGCAGTCTGGACCCCTGATACGGTGATGATGTGACGCCCCAGTTTGGGATGACGCCCTCTCTTTCCGCCGAACGTGATCTGATACCACGGTTCACCGGCAGTGATGACGCCGTACGGACAGGTATGGACGCAGGACCCGCACCGGATGCATTTGTCGTTGTTCAGGATGATGACGCCGTTGACAACTTCCAGGGCATCCTCCTTGCAGTACTCGACACAGGTGCCGCAGCCCGTGCATTTTTCCGGGTGCCTTATCGGCTTTAACAGCCCCGTAACCCCCACCTCGCAGAGCCGTTCGCTGACGCATGCATTCGGACAGGCCGAAACTCCTATCCGCGTCTTCACCGGCATATCACGACCGAAGTATTTCCTGTCAATATCCATGGCAAGGGTCAGGGAGTCGACATTTGCAAGGCGGCACCGCTCAATACCCGGACAGGCGGTGATGTTGACGACCGTTTCATGCTCTGCTCCGATAGGTGTGCCGTTCTCCTCAAGGGCAAGCTTCAGAGCAGGCACATCGTCTTCGGTTACATGCGGAATTTCGACCGTCTGCCGGGTGGTGAGATGGAGCATTCCCGTCCCGAACTCATCCGCAAGATCGGCGACCTTCTTCATCTGAACAGGAGTGATTACCCCGGCAGGGATCCTCAGGCGGACCGTATACCGCTGGGCACCCTCTTCTACGATGACGCCGGGAAGTGCGTCTATGCCAGTTGTCACCAGTTTCATTGGTCATCAGTTATGACCTTGATAGTAATAGAGGCTCCGACAGTGACCCACGAACCATTACCCACAGCAGGGCACATCATTCATCGGTTCTACCCCATGCCCTGCCCTTAATCCCCTGCAGGGAGATATGAATCGCCGGGACCCATTTTTCGTTCCCGGGGTCCGAATGCAGGGCTTTTGCATTGCCACGCATACCATTCATTGGTAGAAGAAATCCTGCAAGGAGATCCTTTCCACTGGAAAAGAGAACAGGCTAAACAGAATCGCTCTGCCGCTCATCCGAAGGATAGTATCTTGGGATATCTCCGGTGAAAGGGGAGGTGCAGATAGAATGATGAAATCACGAACGTTCAGGAACTGCTGATCCGCTACCTGCCTGGTTTGTTCACTGCAGGTAACGGGAATTACGAAGGGTCTATACCATTTGGAAGGATATCCAGGGAAGTTGGCAGCAGGCCCATAACAGATTTTCCGGGTTGTATCGATAATGGTGCAAACAGTGCGTAAGGATACAGCAATGATCCGGACACAGGATCCAATGTTAAGGGGCTAATCACCGCGATTCTCAGGCCGGATTAGGCAATTCCATGACAGGAAGAGGACATTATTGCAGCAATCAGATAGGAATTCCGGACAATACTTACGGAAAATATTCGTCGGAAGAGGGAATATTCATCCTATTGAAAAGCGACAACGGGTACACGTGGGGGACAATCCTATTTTGAGAGTTCATTCATCTTCCGGGTATATGAGCGCATAATATCGGTTGAGGTAACAAATCCAAGAAGGATACCAGGATCATTCCTGTCGACCACCGGAAGATGGTGGATACTTTTCTCCATCATCATTGTAAGGGCCATCCCCAGATTAGAATCAGGAAACAGAGTATATACAGGTGTTTTCATTACGCTTCTGATTATAGACACCTCCTGGTTTTCCGGTTTGATATCGCGGCGGGTAACAATACCTGCGAGCTTGCCCTCTTCAACCACAGGGAATCCTGTATGCTTGGTCTGATCCATTATAGAGACCATTTTTGCCCATGAATCTTCAGGAGAAAGGCATATCAGGTCCTCCCTTTTTCTCATGGCAGTCTCTGCCCTTATATCCTCAAGAATCTCAATCTGGTACTCCCCCTTGTGTGCCGGAGACTGCGCCTTTGTCCGTACTTGTTCGGTGAAGATTGTTTTCTCTCCCGTAAGAACGTTTGACACCGCAACAGCGCCCATTGCAGGGACCAAAAGAGAGAAGTCGTTTGTCATCTCGACCACCATTATCATAACGGAAATCGGCGCATTTGCAATACCGCCGAAAAGTGCTATCATACCTACAATGACGAATGCAGGAACAGATGAAAGCGGCACAATCTGAGGTATCAAACCATGCAGCACCATCCCGAATGCTCCCCCGGCGGCACCGCCTATAGCAAGCCCCGGGGCAAAGACACCTCCACTGCCCCCTGAACCGATGGTAAACGATGTCGTGAGAATCTTTACGAAAGGCAGCAGGAGAAGAACACCTAACGGAAGCATGTTATACATTGCCAGCTGCAAAAATCCGTATCCGGTACCAAGACCTCCAAGCGCTGTGATCATCGTCTCCGGCGAGATATAGGAGAGCGTGATTACAAGGATACTAATCAGAAATGCACCGGTAACCGGCTTTAAATATTTAGGGAATTGGTGCTTTTCAAAGAACCGGGTAAATATACTTTTCGTCCCATAAAAGGTCGAAATATACAATAACCCCATCCCAGCGCTGATTACCCCCAACACAAGGAACAGGGGAATCTGCGATATGTCCCAATATATCTCCGCGGTTCCGAATACGGGATCATACCCTTCAAAAAAACCAAATATGGAATATCCGATGATTGATGCCAGAAATGAAGGTACTATTGCCTCTGACTCAAAATCACGCGTATAAAGAATCTCGGCGGCAAGGATGGCACCGCCAAGAGGCGCTTTGAATATTGTCCCTATTCCTGCACCTATTCCGGTTGCAAGCGCAATCCTTCGTTCACGGGGAGAAAATTTCAGGGCATCGGCGGCAATCGAACCAAAACCGGCCGATATCTGTGCAGTCGGACCTTCCCTTCCTGCACTTCCACCGGTGGATATCGTAAGAATAGAGGCCACCGCCTTTACTATCGGAACCCTCCATCGTATTTTGCCCTCGCCGTGAAAAGCCTTTATCGCCGCATCGGTGCCGTGCCCTTCGGCTTCAGGTGCAAATTTATAGACGATAAGTCCGGAGAGAAAAGCTCCGCCACATATTATCGGCATAATCAGCCAGATAAACGCCGGAGGAGTCCATCCAGATACGCTTTCCATCGACTGGCCTTCTAGAGGAAGATGATAGCCGAAGAGGTTATCCATAACAAAAAGAGTGCCGAATTTAAGCCCCCAAAAGAAAAGTAGCGCTCCAATTCCTGAAATTAAGCCAACTATTATTCCTATCAGTATTATCTTCCTAAAAGAAGAGGAATCTTCCATCATCGGCATAAGCTGGAGAATAATTATGTTTTCTACATTACTTAGATTATATTATTCAGTTTTGACAGGGAAATGCAACATCTATAATAATAACTGCTGAATGGCAATATCCTATAAATACTGGTAGAACCCTCAGGTGGATGTCAAATATATAATGATCCGTTTTCGTAATTCAGGAAAATAAATTATGCAATCTCTTAAGCGGCTGAATAATAATTTATAGCTGCAAATCTCCATATTTGCCTGTTTTGGCATATCGACCCGCGGAAAATATCTCTCCAGGGGGGTTAAATCATTCAGAGATTCCAGATTTTTTGCCCGTAATATCTGATTGAACCGTGAGCATTTTTACCATCCTCAACCATGAAACGCCCAGATACAGCCTCTAAATCATTGTGCGCAGACAGAAAAATCAGATGCGATTTATTATCTATCGTTTCGATGAATCGACAGCCCTGTCCAGTTCATCCGGGTGCCACACCCGATTGACATCGCCAGGAATAACAGAGAACAAAGATCAGTCGTTCACATCACCTGGTTGGTCGGCCTGCCGGTAAATCTCATGTCTGATGGTCAGAGATTTTCTTGCTCCAAGGAGGAAATGTCGGTTTACAGGCATCTTTGGTTCTCCGGAAAATCTCTTAGAAACCAAAGATGAGAAAAAAGAGGATTAGTATTTCATATAGAGCTTTCCGTAGATGGTTTCGCCCTTCTTCTTACCGTGACGCTCGCCCATGTCACCCTCATACAGGGCAAACGATCCTTCGGTACCATCCACTTCGATATCGACATCTTTGCGGTACTGGAAACCTGGCATCATAACTTCGATATCGCCGAATACGTAAATGTCTCCCTTGACCATCTGGCCGCCAACACGTGATTTTGCATCGCCCTGGACGATAATGGTGCCGCCTTCCATATGGGTGCCGACGTGAACATCAACATTGCCGCCAATGATGATGGTGCCGCCCCTCATGAATGTACCAATATCGCTGCCTGCGTTGCCGGATACACGGATGGTGCCGCCCTGCATACCACGCCAGTCGCCGCGGTATGCAGCTCCAAGGTAGTTGCCTGCATTGCCTTTGATGGTAAGCTCGCCGCCGGTCATACCGAGGCCTGAGAATGCATCCACACTGCCATTGGCATTGATTTTGCCGCCGGTCATCCAGGCGCCGACATACATGTCAGCGTCGCCGTTGATGACGACCTCACCGGCAGTCATCTTCATGCCGATATATTTGACCCGGCTGACATCGCCGTTGATGACAATGGTGGTGTCTGCAGCGGTGCTGCCTGTTTCACCGGCAATCTCAAAGTAATCACCAAGTGCCTGACTTTCCTTACCCACAAAGACATGGAGTTGTGCAATTTCCTCTTTGGACTTTCCGGCGAAGATATCGGGGGAGATATTTTCGGCCTCAAGTCTGAGGGTGGGGATTTTGGTAGGTGTAAGTGTAATCTTTGCCATTCAAATCCACCTCACTTCGTTGCATCAACCTCTATGACATACGGGTTGGGCAGATAGTGGTGGCCCTCGACCGTATAGTTGTTCTGGGTAACAGTGTAGTACCGCTTGAACTTCTCCGAGATGTCGCGTTCGACGACGGGGTTCTCGTTGGTCTTGGCATTGACCCAGAAGGTACGCTTCTGCTTGCCGTTCGAGACCACTTCACCCTCCTTGATGATGAGCTCGCCGCCCTTGAGAAGGGTGTTACAGTTGCCGAATGCGTATTCGATCTTCTCTGGGTCGTCGGTGTCAGACTCGGGGTTGTATGGATAGACAGCAATGTCTCCCTCAAGACCTGCCTTCAGTGAACCGAACATGTGTGAGAGACCGAGCGTCTTGGCCGGCCCTGCACGGGTCATCATTGCAAGCTCATACAGTGAGATCTCACGGTCGAGCTCGCCGATGTAACATCGGTCACGGATTGAATCGCCATACTTGAGTGTGTTGTCAAGCATATCCTCACGAGCCTTTGCACTCATGAGCCACTTGTAGACACGCGGATAGCGCATAAGCGGACCTGCATTGGGTGCATCGGTCGTGATGTAGGCTTTCATCGGGTCCTTGACCATCAGTCCGAGTTCAAGACCGATTGCCCACTGGGCACCGGCGATGAAGGTCTTCGGGTTGTAAATGAACGGCACAATGCCTGCTGCGGTCTCAAGCTCCACATCGGTGTTTGCCCACTTCAGGTTGTTCATGTGCGAGAGGTGGAACTCGAACGGACCGTCCGCAGTCATCGTGGTAGTCTCGTCAAGGGTCACGACACCAAGGTCAAAGGTGATGTTGTCGGTTGAGTTGACGTAGTCCATGACTTCCTTTGACTTGGATTCAAAGGACTTGGAGGCATAGCTCTCACCACCGTAGCAGTGGAACTGCAGGTGAGTGTGGTGGAGCACCGATTCACGACCAAACTCGTTGTTTGGCTTGTGACCTTCGGCAATCTTGAGCGTATCAAGCGTCACACCGTAGTTGCCGGGCTCTCCGAGAGAGTTGCCGTGCACGTGCATACAGTGGGGAAGGCCGAGCATCTCGTTTGCGGCTATGAGGCCGTCAACGATCTGGCGCGGGGTAACGTCAAAGTACGGAACGACATCGTCGACCGTCTCACAGTTCATACCCCATCCCCAGGACTCTGTGCCACCCGGGTTCACACACTTCACACCATAGCCCTTGGTCTGTGCAAGGAGCCAGGCGATGTATGCTGCGGTGTTCTCAACTTCGTTCTCCTTGATGTATTCAAGAACAAACCAGTTGTTCCCGAACACGGGGAGTGCACCCTGATCGATGATCGGGGTGTCGACCATCTCCTCATGGGTATGGCGTGCATACAGGGGTGGCATCGCAGCTTCCATAGCGAAGCCGAATCCCATCCGTGCATACAGATACCCCGTCCGGATCACGGTAGGAACAGAGAACCCAGCCTCCATCCTCTTGACGCCGGAACCGGCAACTCCACGGAAGAGCTTGTCTTCGGGGCGGAAGTTGCGGCCGACATTGACCTTGGGCCCTGCGACGTGGGCGTGAATGTCCACACCGCCGGCCATGACAGTCATACCGGATGCATCGATCTCGGTTGCCTTCGTGAGATCGCCTGCGTCGACAATCTTGCCGTCTCTGACAGCAACATCCATTATGTCACCGTTGATGCCAAGAACCGGATCGTAGACAAAACCGTTCCTGATAATATAATCTGTCATGGTTATGCTGCCCCCTTAATCTCTTTGACACGTTTGAGGACCATGGTCAGGAATTCCTCATCCGTGAGCATGCCCTCGGGCGGTTCGACAACCTTCCGGGTCTCGATAGGGACATTGTCCATACGATAGGCACACCCACCTACTTCGACACCGACGAACGCCACAGGAACGTGGAGTTTCGAGACGGCTGAGGTAGGCGTGATGTGCGGATCGATACAAACCGACGGAAGCTGTGCAATCTTTCTGACCGAACCGACCGGGAAGTGTGCACCCGGATCACTGCCAAGGACAAAGGCCGCATCGACCTCGTCGCGAATGAGAAGATCATTCGAGGACGAGTCCCCCGGATTGTACCGGGCGAATCCACGGCTAAGGTCAATACAGTACGGGAACCCGAACTGCCATCCCCAGACCTGACCGGACCCTGTGACATTGTAGTGGCCACGCATCGGAATGATGGCAGCCTTCGTGTAGTCATTCAGGTCACGGGTAACCGAGATGGCGATATCGATGTTGTGATTCTTCCCGAGCGAGTGGGTCACACCCATGCCGAAGAAGATAACCGAAAATCTGCCGGACTTGAGTGTGTCGGCGACTTCGTAGATCGTCTCCGCCGGAATGCCTGCAACGGTCTCCGGGAGTTTTTCGCCACGGATGGCGACACGAATTGCACTGAGAAGTTCGTAATCGCGTCCCTGCTCAAGCTGGAGGTGAATGTCCGCCATCTTGGCGGTGTCCGTCCGGCGCGGGTCGACGACGACCATCTTTCTCGACTTGGACCCCTTGCCGGTGAAGAACCCGCGGGGGAAGATCGAGTACCGCGACATGTGACGCGGGTGTGCGTGTGCCGGGTTGCATCCCCAGAAGACCACGCGGTCTGCACGGTTTGCAATTTCACCGAGGGTTGCCGAGGGGACACCAACGTCCTGCACAGCAATCAGGGTTGACCCGTGGCACACGGTTGCGGTATTGTCCATGCACGCACCAACCTCTTCACCGAGTTCGGAACCGACGGACTGTGCACTGCAGCTCGTCGATGACCAGCCGTACATCAACGGCTTTTTCGCATCGACCAGCATGTGTGCGGTATATTCTGCTGCCTCATCATAGGTGACTTCTTTCCAGGAGCCGTCTTCCTGCTTCATCTGTGGGCGGGTAAGACGGTCTTCTGCCTGTGAGTGGAGGAACTTCGTTGCACCGATGGCACATGCGTTATAGACCTCAAGGATCTTTTCGCCACTGTCATCAAGTGCGACCTCAAGGTCATCACAGAGCGTACCACAGAACGGGCATACGACGTCTGTTACAATTTTAGCCAAATTTCCCACCTGCCTATAAGCACTCCTGCGTAATGAGTGCAATCGCATCAAGGACCGGCTCATCAGCAGCAGCCTCAACCTTCACGGGCGTGCCCTTGAATGTAGGCATACCGGTGGAGTATGTGTTGGGGTCAACAACTGCATTTGCCCATGGTCCCATAGGGATCCAGCCGAGACCAGGGTGTGGACCCTGGGTCGCCTGGATCGCCTTGACGATGACACTCCCATATTCGCTCGTGACACGGACGTTCGTATTCCGGTATGCACCGAGTTTTTTGAACTCCACGTCATCGAGCTCGATTATACCACAGGCGTTACGGTAGGCAAGTTTTTCCTTGCCATTTTCCATACTGACGCCCTGGTCAATCGTACGACCTGAAATCAGGTTAATCTCTATTTCTGGCACAACCTCATCTCCAATTCGGGATTACTTCTGGTACTCCGACAATGGGCTGGGGCCGAGCTCTTTGACCGTTTTGACAACATCTTCCATAACCATACCCCATTTTGCACCCTCGGATGCAGAGACGAAGGTCATGCGAAGACGCTTGTCGTTGAGACCAATGTTTTTGAGGACATTTTTCACGAGGAACATACGCTTGGCGCACTTGTAATTGCCCTCAAGGTAGTGGCAGTCACCAAAGTGACATCCGGAGATGAGCATCCCGTCTGCACCGTCCTGGAATGCCTTCATGATGAAAAGCGGGTCCACACGTCCGGTACACATGACACGGATTGCGCGGATGTCAGGCGGGTACTGGATACGGGCACCACCGGCCAGGTCTGCTCCTGCATAGGAACACCAGTTGCAGATGATTGCGATAATTTTCGGATTCCAGTTCTCGTCAGCCATTACTGTTCGCCTCCTTCAAGAAGGAATGCATCGATCTGAGCACAGATCTGCGGAGAGGTAAAGTGCTGCATCTTGATTGCACCGCCAGGGCAGAATCCTCCACAGGTTCCACAACCCTTGCACTTTGCTTCGGTGACTTCCATCACTGTACGACCATTCTTCTCAACGAGTGCAAGTGCACCGTAGGGGCACAGGTTAACACACATGCCACAGCCTGCACAGAGTTCGTCGACACACTGGGCGAAGTACGGCTCGAGCTGGACTTCTCCGGTGTGAATCGGAATGGAGGCTGCGGATGCCGCACCCTCTGCCTGTGCGACCGTGTCAGGAATGTCCTTCGGACCCTGACAGACACCAGCGAGGTAGATACCTGCGGTGGTGGTGCCACACGGGTTGAGTTTCGGGTGAGCCTCAAGGAGCCAGCCGTCCTGGGACTTGGAGACACCGAACATCTGACGGATGCGCTCTGCCTCGGGTTTGGGCTGGATTGCCGCTGCGAGAACGACCATGTCCATCTCAAGGCTGAGCGGCCTTCCGAGAAGGGTGTCTTCGGTAAAGACGGTCAGATTCTTGCTGCTCGGGTCTTCGAGAATGTTTGCTACACGGCCGCGGATGAACTTTGCACCCTCGTTCTGGATACGGTAGTAGAACTCCTCGTACATCTTGCCGAAGGACCTGATGTCCATGTAGAAGATGTAGGGCACTGCACCGGGGATCTTTTCCATGATCTGGTGGGCGTGCTTGAGCGAGTACATACAGCAGAACCTGGAACAGTACGGCTTGGCAACGCCGCCGGTGTTGTCACGTGATCCAGCACAGAGCACGAACCCGATCTTCTTCGGGATCTGCCCGTCGGACGGACGAATCAGCTTTCCGCCGGTAGGTCCGGATGCACAGATCAGGCGTTCGAATTCAAGGCCGGTGATGACGTTATCATACCGCTTGTATCCCCACTCGGTCTTCTCCTCGATCGGAATGAGATCGTACCCAATTGCAAGGATACAGGTTCCGACCTTTACCTGTTCGAAGGTGTCGACCATATCGAGGTCGATTGCTTTCTTCTCTTCACCACATGCCGTAACACAGAGACCACACTTCACACAGGAGTCGAAGTCGATGGTGTACAGCAGCGGATTGACCTGCGGGTGGTAGATATAGATCGCTTTGCGCGGTGCCATACCCAACTCGAAGGGATTCGGTTTGATGACGGGACATACTTCTGAACAGTCACCACAGCCGTTACAGCCGCCACCGACAATGCCGCGCTCCTCTGCCTCAGCCGGGCTCAGGACACCGCGTGCCTTCTTTCTGAGGGTGATCGTGAAGTTTCCGATGTACCCCTCGACGTTCTCGACCTCTGTGAAGGTCCTGAGCTCAATGTTCGGGTGACGTCCCACATCCACCATCTTCGGGGTGAGGATACACTGTGAACAGTCGAGTGTCGGGAAGGTCTTGTCAAGCTGGGACATGCGTCCACCGACGGTCGGGTCCTTATCTACGAGGTAGGTCTTGATACCGGCGCTTGCAAGGTCGAGTGCTGCCTGCATACCACCGACACCGGCACCAAGGACAAGTGCAGCGTGTTCGACCGGTACACTCTTCGGCTCGAGGTCCTCAAGCAGCCGGGCCTTTGCAACGGCAATACGGACCTGGTCCTTTGCCTTTGAGGTTGCACCTTCCCAGTCGTGCATGTGAACCCAGGAGTTCTGGTCACGGATGTTTGCCATCTCGAACCGGAACTTGTTCAGGCCACCCTCCTGGGTTGCAGTCCTAAACGTCGGCTCGTGGAGACGCGGGGAACAGGCCGCAACGACTACGCCATTGAGCTTGTGCTCTGCGATTGCGTCAGCGATCAAGCTCTGTCCAGGAGTGGAGCACATATACTGGTATTCTTCTGCGGCGACGACGCCCGGAAGGGTCATTGCGTATTCCTTGACCTCTTCAATAGAGAGGGAACCTGCGATATTCGTACCGCAGTGACAGATGAATACACCAATTCTTGGTTGTTCTTTTGCTTCAGCCATTCATCACACCTCTTAAAGGATCTTCTCCAGGAATGGTTTGCAGTCTACTCCGTGCAGGTCAAGCGCAAGCTCATCCGGGCTCATGCCCTGAGCAAGGCCGAGGAGTTCGTTGTAGTGGAGAACCGGAAGGCCATATTTCTGGCCGAATTTCTCCTCGATCTCGACCTGACCACGGTCGTACTGAAGCTGGCAAAACGGACATACCTCGGTGAGTGCGTCTGCTCCGACTTCCTGCAGGTTGATCAGTTTCTCGTTCGTGATGTCGAGTGCATGGGTGATGTCGTATCCACGGACACCGCCGCCGGCGCCACAGCACTGCATCTTGTTGCGGTACTGGACCGCCTCGGCACCGAGTGCCTCAACAAGCTCTTCAATCCACATTGGGTTCTCGGTATCGCCGAAGTGGCGTTCCTTGCCCGGCTTCATCAGGTGACAGCCGTAGTGGACTGCAATCTTGGTTCCGGTCAGGGGTCTGGTCACCGTTGATGCAATCTTTTCAACACCACAGATCTTGGGGTCGTAGTAGAGCTCGGCAAGGTGCCATACATCGATGGAACCCTTGAACTCCATATCGACTTCCTTGAGCACCTCGTTCACACCATCACGGAGCTCATCGTTGTGTTTGAGGATGTGGTTGACTTCCCAGATGGACTTGTAGCACCCGTTACAGATGAGCGTGATGTCCATGTTCATCTGTTCGGCAAGCACGATGTTGCGTGCTGCAAGGGCGTACCATACGTGGAGATCGATTGATCCGAATGCACCCGGTGCCGGACAGCAGCCTGCGCCCTTCAGGGGAAGGAGCTCGAGGCCGACCTTTGCACTGGTCTTGATAGCAGCCGACTCACATCCGGGGTACCGGTTGGGGGCAATGCAGCCAAGGAAGAAGGCGTACTGACGCATATTTCCAGCCATATTACTGACCTCCCTCAGCGAGAATCCGGTCTGCATTGTCTTTCATCTCATAGTGGTCCATGATCTTCTGGATACCCGGAATAAACTCAGGGTAACCGTGCGTCGTGGGCGGATCAGCGGTCAGGCCAAGCTTTACGCGGGCTGCCCTGTTGACGTCATTGTTCGGTACACCATGTCCGGTGTTGTAGATGAGCTGCACGGTCTTGAGGAAGTTGCGGGGTACGATATCGTACTTGAATGCAAGGTTTCTCATTGCCATGATGACATCCGTCGGGGCGATGTCACGTGGACAGCGGTCTGTACAGGAATAACAGGTTGTACAGAGCCAGAGATCCGGGTCATTGAGTGCTTCCTGCTCGAGGCCGAGAACACCGCGGCGCATGAAGAGGCGTATCCGGTAGGAACTCCTCGGTGCGGACGGGCACGATCCGGTACAGGTACCACACTGGAAGCACATGTGTGCAATCGTGCGGCTCAGCGTTTTCACATCTTCAAGGAATTCAGGGTTGGAATCGGTGGTATAATAATACCGGTCCCTGAGCTTATTTTCCAGTTCGGGATTACCGTAATTTTTATCTGTTGCCATTTCCTTCTCCCTCACGCGGTTTTCACCATCTTAAGCTCAACACTGTCTACTTTGCCCTCTTTGACCATTGAAGTACGCTGCGTGCAGAGTTTGTCCTTAATCTTCAGGAAGAGGTCAGTCTCCTTGCCTTTGATGCGGATGCCCGTGCGCTTCAGGGTAATGATATCTTCACCCGGGCACGCATTGACACATGCACCACAAAGGATACAGAAATCCTTGTTGACGGCAATAACAGGTTCGACTTCGCCTTTCAGCTCTCTTGCGGGCTTTGCAGACGGGAGGTAAATTGCGTTAGCCGGACATACCTCGACACAGGTCGAGCACCCTGCGGGGCACTTGTCGGCGTTGAACTCAATGTCACCCTCGAAGATCTTCTCAACGGTGATTGCCTCGGTCGGACAGTTGATTGCGCACCAGCGGCAGGTGCAGCAGTTGTCGTCCATGATAGAGACAGTCCCATCGAGTTTTCCTGAGGCGACAATACGCTCAAGCGTAATTGCTTCCTCCGGGCATGCCTCGACACAGACCGTACAGCCGTCGCAAAGCTCTTCGTTCCAGACTACTTCGCCCTCAACCTTGCCGGATTCGGCACTGAAGGGCTTACGCTTTACATCAATTGCAGGGCAGAGGTCTCCACAGATACCACACATCGTACACTTCTCGTCATCGACGGTGAACTTCGTCGTTGCCTCAAGTGCGGTCTGGCGTCCCTTGCCACCCTCTTCTGACCCTTCGTATACAGTGACCTGACGGTCGATTGCATCACGGGGACAGACATCTTCACATATAGTACAGCAAACACACTTTTCCTGGTCGATCGCTGTGACCATATCATACTCAGGGAATCCTTCACGCTCAATAATCGGGAGGGCTTCCTCGCCGTCGATCTTAAGGGTGAGTGCATTGAACGGGCACATAACGACGCAGACGCCACAATACGAGCATTTCTTCTCGTCTATGTAAACAGGTTCAGCGTAGTCGACCGCTCCACGAATAACTGCACCAACCAGACCAAGGCTGATTGCTTCCTCCGGACATGCTTCAGAACAGATTCCACATCCGGTACACGTCTGTGCATTAAGAATAAGGTTGTTTACGTTCTTCAGAAGCTTCTGCTCCATAATGACGTTAACACCTTCACGCTTCTTGGAAAATTTCGGGAAGAATGTTTCCATGTTTAAACCTCACTCCATTCCTTCTGCCAGGGATTTGGAAATTGAGTCCCACGGTCCTGCCAGCCGTATCACATTGAATGGACATGCCTCAACACATACGCCACAACCGGCGCAGAGTTCGTTATCAACATCGAGAATCATGGCTTTGCCATTTTTCACTTTGTAGATTTTCTCGTTGGTAACTGGGTCCAGGGTAAAGAGCTCCAGTGCATCAACGGGGCATGCGACCACGCACGCGTTACAACCGGTACACCGCTCCATGTTAATATGCAATGCAAATGCCATGGTTTCACGCACCAGTATCATCGATTAAATCGATTACAGGAAAAGTTGTTGAAAAGAATAGATAAATGTATTGAAGTATGGTGGTTGTTAAAAAAGAGCAAATCTTCGTTTTTATCGACAATAAGTGATTTACATAGATTTAAAATTAAAATGTAATTGTTAATTCCTGCGCTTTATTTCCACAGATAATCACCATAAGGCCCAAAGATAATTTCAACCAAATAACCATCTATTCGGCCGGACCGGGGCCTTGAAGCATCTACCAAAAACACCTGAAAACCAATCATATTCGTACATATTTATGCGCTCCGTTCCCATGCTCCTGGTGTATGCTTTGAGAATATCAAAATAACGGGCGCTCACTGATTTTCCATATCAGTAAACCTAATTTCAATCGGCGACTACCAATACAGTATGGATAAGCAACTCATTGAAGAGGCATTCACGGAATTCGGCATCACAAATGAAATCCGGTGCGAACAGGCTTTTGAAATCTGTGAGAAATACGATATTAAAAAATTTGATATTGCCCGGTACTGCAACACCCATGATCCAAAAATCAAAATCAGGGGCTGCCAGCTCGGCTGTTTCAGATGAGCCTCTTTCTGGATCTCGTCCCGGTAAAAGAAGCAGTACGGGTGCTTCAGACATGTGCTCCGGGGCTTCCCGCTGAAACGGTCCCTCTCCCGGAGGCACTGGGGCGGATACTTGCAGCACCTGTCACTGCCCGTGAGGACACTCCCGGGTTCTCCCGGTCGGTCGTTGACGGATATGCAGTGTATGCTGCCGATACCACCGGAGCAGGGGAAGCCATACCGGCGATGCTTGCCATAACCGGCAGAATCGGCATGGGAGAGGGCGACATTCCCCCCCTCTCACGGGGAGAATGCATGTATGTTCCCACAGGAGCCATTCTGCCTCCGGGTGCAGACGCCGTGGCGATGATCGAATATTCGGAGGAGATGGGCCGTGAGGTCCTTGTCCGCCGGGCGGTGGCACCGGGGGAAAATGTGACCCTCAGAGGCGACGACTTTCATGCAGGTGAGGAGGTCTTTGAACCGGGTAGATATCTTTCCCCCCGCGACCTTGGCGTGCTCGGAGGGATCGGCTACGGTACGGTCCCGGTAATCAGGCAGCCGAAGGTCGGCATCATCTCGACCGGGAATGAACTGGTACCGGTAGAACAGGTCCCAGGTCCGGGTGAGATCCGTGATGTCAACACCTACCTGTGCTATGGCTATGTCTGTGAACGTGGCGGCACCCCGGAGATCTTCGGGATCGTTCCCGACGAACGGGAGGCCCTGGAAGAGGCCGTCCGCAGGGCCGCCCGATCCTGCGATCTGGTCCTCATCTCCGGAGGCAGCTCAAAGGGGGAACGTGACATGTGTGCTGCAATCATCGAAGAGATGGGAACAGTCCATATTCACGGCATCGCTCTTGCCCCCGGCAAGCCGACGATCATAGGTACCATCGGGACGACTCCGGTCATCGGCCTTCCCGGACACCCCGCATCATCGTATGTGGTGCTGATAGCCCTGGTGGATGAACTCATCGGGGCAATGACGAGCTCCGCGGTACACCACAGAATCCGTAAAGCGACCCTGACAACCAACATTTCCTCCGCACGCGGGCGGGAGGACTATGTGCGGGTCCGCCTCGAAGGTGATGACGCCGTCCCCCTCTTCGGCAAATCAGGCCTTACGAATACACTCATTTATAGTACAGGCCTTGTTAGGGTACCGGAATCCAGGGAAGGACTGGAGAGAGGAGAAGAAGTCGAGGTAATTCTATGGTAAAACGGTATTTCAGCCTGGTGTCCCTCGATGAGGCACAACAGACAATCAGAGAGACATTTTCTTTTCTTCCACGGACCACCGCGGTCCCACTTTCGGGGGCAACCGGCAGAATTACGGCCGAACCGGCCTTTGCCCGATCCTCAGTGCCGCCGGTTCACCTCTCGGCGATGGACGGCATCGCCGTCAGGAGTGCCGATACCAGAGGAGCCCATGAGCAGCGACCGGTGACCCTGCCCGACGCCGTACGCCTCAACACCGGCAATGTGGTGCCTGAAGGGTACGATGCGGTGGTGATGATCGAGGATGTGGAGATTACCGATGATGGCGCGTTTGTCATCCGCAGGGCGACGGCCCCATGGCAGCATATCCGTCCCGTCGGAGAGGACATCGCAGAATCCGAGATGATCGTCCCCTCGAACCACCGCATACGGGCGCATGAGATCGGTGCCCTTGCCGCCTATGGCATAACAGAGGTGCAGGTAAAAGAACTTCGTGTCGGCCTCATCCCGACCGGCAGCGAGTTGGTCCCCGCAGGGGTCCGCCCCCTTCCCGGACAGGTTGTCGAGAGCAACATGCAGATGGCGGCCGCGTACCTGGACGAACTCGGGGCCGTACCCTGCCAGTACGATATCGTCCCCGATGACAGGGAGGCAATCCGGGAGGCAATCAGAAGGGGAGTTCGTGAAAACGATATGCTCATCATCTCCGCCGGGTCATCGAAGGGGACACGTGACTACACGGCGGAGATCATCGGCGCCCTTGGGAAAGTGCTGATTCACGGCGTTGCGATCAAACCCGCAAAGCCCGTTATTATCGGAATCATTGACGGCAAACCGGTTATCGGGATGCCAGGGTATCCGCTTGCGGCATTCACGATTCTGCGTGAGGTCATCCACCCGATGATGGAGAGGTACGGCCTTCAGCCAGGCACCCCCGACCATCTGCAGGTGCACCTGGCCACCACCCTCGATTCTGCGGCAGGGACCGATGAATTTGTCCTTCTCACCGTGGGCAACGTCAGGGGGCGGTGGGTAGCCGTTCCCCAGTCCCGTGGCGCCGGTGTGCAGATGAGCGCGGTCCGTGCCAACGCCTATCTCCGGATTCCGGCATCACGGGAAGGCGTGATGGCAGGTGAAGAAGTAACAGCGCTGCTCAGCGTCCCCCGCAGGGCAACTGAAGAATCCCTCCTGGTAACCGGCAGCCACGACCCGGCCCTTGACTTCCTTGCCGACTATATGACCGGAGACGGCGTCCTGATGCACTCGACTCATGTCGGCAGCATGGGAGGCATTCTTGCACTCAAACAGGGGGCCTGCCACGCTGCACCGATGCATCTCCTGGGCGAGGACGGCGAATATAATATCCCCTATCTGCAGCGCTACCTGCCGGATGAGGACCTCTCCCTCATATGTGTTGCCGAGAGAGAGCAGGGCGTCATCTCCCGTGACGGCATCGGCTTTGACGACCTGGCGGATGTCAGGATCGTCAACCGTCAGCGTGGTTCGGGCACCCGTGTTCTCTTCGATCATCTCCTGCGGCAGCGGGAAGTCGATACCGCCTCCATCACCGGCTACGACTACGAAGCAACCACCCACCTGGCCGTCGCCCTCGCCATAAGTGCGGGAGAGTGCGATGCGGGCATCGGCGTTTACAGTGCGGCAAAGGCCCTTGGTCTCGCATTCGAGCCTATAGGAACGGAACGGTACGAGATGGCATGCCCTGCACAGGAACTCGAAGAAAATGAACAGGTTGCAACGCTCTTCACGACCATAGCATCGGACCGGTTCACAGAATGCCTGAAAAGTCTCGGCGGATACCGGACGGATGAGACAGGAACCATACGGACGGTCCCCTGAAGGGGTAAACCAGGGAAAATATATGCTCCCTTAAGGGGAGCACCATTCAACACGAATTATTCAGCGATAACGGTCTTTTTCCACCAGAGGATCTGACCGCCCTCGACCTTCAGAACTTTGAGATATTTTACCACGATGTCATCCGGCACTGCAGAGACATCCGCATCTGTCGGTACAACCAGCATCAGCGGCTCCAGTGAAATCTTTGCTTTCTCTGCCGCTGCTTTCTTTGCTGCAAACTCCTCGACCATTTTTTCCGAAACAGATGGTTCAATAACCACCTCAACCGGATACCGCTTCGTCTGACCAAAACGCTTGCGAGACACAACGTACGGGAAGGTAACGCCGCCGCAATCCGGTTGTTTCTCAATCATCCAGCCTTCTTTGGGGGAAAACTGCCGCTTGAGGTCACGGGAAATGTACGAGTTCATTGAATCTGTAGAAACGCCCATAATCCAATCTCCTCTGAATTAACGTTCTATTTTGTGAAATTTAAATCTATTGCTATTGTTACCACAGACACCTCTTTACAAAAAGCCCCATTCCTCACCTATATCTGAAATAATCGACATTTTGCCATTTTTCTACGAATGCCACACCCCCGCAGGCAACCCCGCCTATTCCCCCGGAGGTCCATTTTTCAAAGGTTCCTCCGCCAAATCCCAACTGCAAAGACCTCTTCTGCACCGAGCCCTTCGGCAGAACCACTCCTTCAAAGATCCCTTCTACAAAAAAGAAACCTTCTAGTATCCCGACACCTCACCTAAAGAATTACCGAAACGAGGTATCATTCATGGAATTAAACGGAGTACCTATCGAAGACGAGTACGCAGAAGCATTCCCCAACTGGGCATGCCGCGTCGTTATTACGGCAATCAATGAAAAGTGGGCCCTCCAGGCCGCAACCGAGGCCACCGGGTTTGCAACCTCCGCCATCGGATGCCCCTGCGAAGCAGGCATCGAACGCATTCTCGACCCCTTCGAGACTCCTGACGGGCGTCCCGGTGTTGCAGTCATGTTCTTTGCCGGCGGCAAGAAGAAGATCAAAGAGCAGGTCGTCGAGCGTCTTGCAGAGTGTGTGCTGACTTCGCCTACCACGGCAGTCTTCGATGGTATGCCGGAAGCAGAAGAACGCATCGATGTCAAACTTCACTTCTTCGGTGATGGATTCGAATACCAGACCGAGGTCGGCGGGCGCAAGTGCTGGGCAATCCCCATCATGAACGGCGACTACATCGGCGAAGAGTCCTTTGGCATCATCAAAGGCATTGCAGGCGGCAACTTCTTCATCATGGGCGAGAACGTGCCTGCCGCACTCATGGCAGCAGAAGCAGCGGTTGACGCCATTGCAAAGGAAGCTGGAAGCATCTGTTCCTTCCCGGTCGTTGCATCCGGTTCAAAGGTCGGCAGCAAGAAGTACAAGTTCATGCCGGCAACCACCAACGAGAAGTACTGCCCCTCCATCCGCGACAAGGTGGAAGACACCAAGGTCCCCGAAGGCGTAAACGCAGTCTACGAGATCGTGATCGACGGTGTCGATGAAGCGGCCATCAAGGCAGCAACGAAGGCAGGCATCGAGGCGGCAACCAAGATCGACGGCATCCTTCTCATCACTGCCGGCAACTTCGGCGGAAGCCTCGGTCCGTTCAAGTTTGTCCTCAAAGACATTCTCTAATCTTTTTTCTCTCCTGCCGGCAGATCCGGCTTTCGCAGGCCACCAGCACTGAACGAATGGTTAAATATCTTGTTGCCGATATTTCTGTTAACGAAAATTTCGGTGACAAGAATATGGTTGTACTAACCCCGGAAGAAGTCAAAGAGAGATTCGGGCCCCTTTTTTCACGGCGGCTCCTGGTAATGGTCGATGAACGTGCCGGACTTGCGGAGATTATCGAAGAGTGCCGTCACCGGGGTTCCATAGAATGGGATGTGATGAACAGGAATCGCGCCGGCGGAGCAGTCAGAAATATCACCGTCGAAGGGTCCACGATGACCATCACGGCAAAACTCGGCACCCACAAAGCACACTTCGGTGCCGCC
>JAENZA010000165.1 GCA_016841485.1 Methanobacteriota archaeon | reverse complement strand
ATATCGCACCTCCACTACGACCCCGAAGTGACCGCGGGCAACATCACTACCATCACTGTGGGAGTGGCAGACCGGCACGGCAACCCGGTGGACGACCGCAGGGATGCAGAAGTGGTCAGCTTTGCCGTGGGGTCGGTATCGGGCGACGCGTGTTTCCTCGACGGAACAGACGAGACCACTGAGGTTGCCTGCCCCGTGGATGCCACGGGCAACGTCACCGTTACCCTGCGGACGGACCGGTATACGGCGGGGTCTTACTGGACGGAAAACATCGTCAGGATCAGCCCGCCCACAGCGGTTCCGGATCGCTACATCACGATCTACGGCACGGCAAACGGGCTGCCCTGTGCGATCGAGGTCTCCATATCACCGTCAGCCCAGCCCGTCCCCTACGTGCCTGCTGACAACTCAGGGACCTTCATCCTCTCCTACGCGCTCTTTGACCGGTACGGCAACCCCTGTGGAGACCGTGAGATCCTGCTCGATACCGGCATCCCCGGGGAAGGCCGGACCGTCACGACGAGTTCCATGGGTCGGGCCGTCATCGAGTACGGCCCCTCGGGCGTGGAGAGAGAGGTCACGGTGACCGCAACAGCCGCTGACAACGCGAGCGTGACCGCTGCAACGGATCTCCTCTTCTACGACCCGCGCCCGGCACAGATGCATCTCTCCGCAAGCCCGCAGAATATGCCGAGCGCCGACGTCCCGTCCGGGAATGCCGGTGCAGAGGTCCGGGTGAAGGTTTTCGACCAGAAAGGGCGGCCGGTTGCGGGAGAACCGGTGACCTTCGAGATCCAGAACGTCCAGTATGACAACTGCACGCCGACGGCTTCCCCGGCGCTCGTCAACGCGACGACCGAGACCGGCCAGACCCTCTCTGTCACGGGCGTAACAGACGCCGACGGTTTTGCAAGCATCCGGTTCAGGCCGGGCGCTTTTGCCGTATCGGGCGAAGCCGGCCCCAGTTCCATGGCGACCGGTTCCTGCGACGTCGTCGCGCACTGGGGCGACATGCACCAGAGTGTCCGGATGGTGTGGAAGAATTACCCCTACATCAACGTGGAAACATGGCACTCGCCGGAGGCCGTGCAGATCAATGAGACTGTCGACGTCACGCTCCGTCTCACCGGCGACGGGTGGGAACTGCAACGGCTGCTGCCGATAGATGTCGTCTTCTGCCTGGACCGGGGAGAGGATATGCTGCGCCATGACACGGGCGATAAGTCCAATTCGCCCGGACCCGACCGAATGGAGTATGCACGGGAGGCGGTTGCAAACTTTACCGGGGGCATCGGCGGCCTTGGCGAGACAAACCGGGTCGGACTGGTAACGTTCGGCGATATCACGAACGGTGAGGACTCCCCGTTTGCCGAAGGATGGGCCGATCTCGTCCGGCTCGAAGCGAACTACTCGACGTATAACTGGATTCAGTGGGTGGGAGACGACTCGAACAATAAGGATACGGCGGACTACGTAGACGGGCACTATCCGGGGAGCGGCAATATCAAGTACGAAGATTTTGCCGAAGTGTGGGTGAGCCTTGGTGCCGATCAACTGTCGGGGATCACCTACTCTGCATACGGGGGTAACGATATGAATAAATCGCTCCTCTGGCAGGTGCCGCTCAAGAAGGACGATACCGGCCAGGCGAGTGCTCCCCTGCGCGAAGGGCTGCACGCGTCGATCAAGGAGATCGTCGGGCATCCTCCGGACCATCCCGATGGGGTGAGGGCGATCGTCGTCCTGATGCAGAATAACTACCGCTACTTTGGCGACCCATTCGCCGAAGGGGAGCCTATGACGGTTTCACCGGATTCGAACACCCTTGCGGCGGGCACTAAAGACTATTACGCCTTCGGGGACTGCGGCAGTGAGAACATGGCGGAGTGGGCGCGGCAGAACGGCATCATCATTTACCCGGTCTATTACGCATGGAGCAACTCCCAGGCGCAGGAGGATGTCCCGCGCCGGCTCGCGGAGCAGACCGGTGGGAAGTACTTCATCGCCGATGATCATATTGAACTGAACAGCGCCCTCGACGATATCGCCGAGGACCTGAAGCGGCATGCCGGCGTGGATACGATGGTTGACCTCGATTTTGGGGAGGTATTGGTCAACAATATGACCTACCCCGGCGGTGACGTCTTCGACTACGTTCACGAAGAGGGAGCGTCCACCTTGATACGAAGTTACAACAGCACGGCTGAGATCATCCCCTTGCATACCCGGGACGATTCGGCGAACTGGACGGCGAACCATGCGCTCCACTTCGATGTCGGCACCATTGAGCTCGGGCAGGTGTGGGAAGCGACGTTCCGGCTGAAGGCGAAGAAGGACGGGAACCTCCGGCTCTTCGGCGACACATCGAGGGTTTCGTTTGATGACAACGCCGAGTACGTCTCGGTTCCGCCGCTCGATATCGGAGCGGTCATCCCGAACGGGACGGGTGACGCAACCGGCATCCTGGAGATCAGTAACCTGCGCTGCATTGACCCGGTGCTGCCGGAGAACGCATCGGACTCCGTCACCGTCGCGTGGAGCCGGTTGTATACCGGTGCCCTGACCGCGACCGAGACGGTCGAGTACTCCACCGACGGATACATCTGGGCACCGTTTGACGGGATGGATGCCGGCCACGGGCAGCTTGACCGGGCTGTTACTCTCGACCTCGGGAGTTTTCCGGGAGGCTACTATTCTCTCGCCCTCAGGGTGCGTGCCTTCGCACCTGACGCCCCCCCGGCACGGGAGACACTCGGTATCAGCGTGGACCGGCCACTCGTTTTTATAAAACTATCCTAATCCCTTTTTCTCCTGCACTTTCCCGGGCGGGGCGCAGGAGACCCCTGCAGGCATCTCTTCAGCGATGCCGCATGCACAGAAATGACGGACCCAGCGGGAATTGAACCCGCGTCCTTGGGTTCGAAGCCCAAAAGGATG
>JAENZA010000011.1 GCA_016841485.1 Methanobacteriota archaeon | reverse complement strand
GCCTGCAAGCTGCCGGTTCAGGTATACCGAGACTGCCTCGTCAGATGCGGTCTCGACCTCGAACGAGAGGGTGTAATTGACGGCCCTGCCGGTGAACGACACGGCGGCATCGTCGGGATATGCCGTCGTCCCGAGGGGCTCGCCTTCACCGATGGCAAGCGGGATCACCTCGAAGCTGACCGAACCCTTGCCGTACCTGCCAAAGTAGTCGACGCCCGTCACGGTGATCTCGTGGGTGCCGAGCGTGAGGCGTTCGATGGGTATTGCCCTGCCGGGCCGGACCTGCTCATAGGCCCCGTCGTCGAGCTGGTAGTAGGCACGGGCGAGGGGGGAATTTGCCGAGTAGGTGACCTCCGCCTGACGCTCGACGGTCTGTCCGGCGTCAGGGGTTAGGATCGTGATCAGAAACGCCGGCTCTTCCACCTTAGGGAGGGGATAGTCCAGCGGTTCGGGGGTGTCATCCCCGGTGTCTGCCGGGGGCTGTGGCGGGGGTGCCGGGCCGGTGGCGTTCACGGTGAAGTTCACTGTGGTCATGTTGGTATTGCCGATGAAGTCGTCCACGAAGACTACCACTGAATGGTTGCCGTTTGCACTGACTGAAAGTGTGGTGTTCGGGGTAAATGGTACATTGGCGGCACCGTCGAGGGCATACCACCAGGAGAAAACATCACCGTCCGGCGACCACACCTCGAGGGGAACATCATATGCCGTGTAGGTGGCGTTCTCCTCCGGGGAGGTGACAAAGAGGGCCGGCGGGGTGTTGTCCTCCTCGGCGGTGAAGGTCACCGACGAGCTGTTCTCGTTACCAGAGGTGTCATTGACCCAGACCAGAAGGGTGTGTTCTCCCACGCTCATGGACGGGAGGGTGGTGTTCGGGGTAAAGGTCACATTCACCGCACTGTCAAGGGAGTACCACCATGTCGCGACATCCCCGTCGGGGCTGGAGACCTCCAGGGGGACGGAAGCGTTGGGATAGCTAACTCCTGCGGCAGGGGTGTGGATGATGATCACCGGCGGGATGTCGTCGGGGACGAAGGTGTCGAGGAGCGGGTGATAGTCGCCGCCATGATCGATGTTTCCTGAAGAATCATACGGGGTGAGGGTGTCGCCGAGGCCGTCGCTGTCTGTATCTGTCCCTGCATAGTCGCTCCAGCTGTTGCCTGCGATCCACGGGCCGCCGATGATGTTTGTGCCTGAGGTTTTGGTTACGTTCCATCGGTTCCCGGTTCCCGCGGACAGTGCGTTTGTCACGGTATTGTTGACAAACCGGTTGTTGTAGAAGAGCGAATCGACGGCGTCGCCACCGAAACCATACCCCTGCCGGCTTGCGAAGGTGTTGCCGATGGTGCACCCGGTCACCGTCAGGTTGGTGCTGTCAGAATCCCGGATGCCATATGACTGGTCCGCCTCGGTGGGGTGCCCGTTGTTGGTGATCGTACACCCCGAGACGAGATTGTTGGCACAGTTTGTCCCTAAGCCCAACCCGGACTGGAAGGTTATACCCACCGGATTGTTGGACCTCACTTCTGTGTTAAGTATCCGGCTGCTCGTTACATTGCTCGCAAAGATGCCTGCCTGCCGGGCAGACTGGCCTTCACCGTTATTATTGGCATTTGAATCGGTGATGGTGATCTGATCACTGTTCCCGATAAGAACTCCCTGGAAGGCGTTACCGTTGGCGGTGACGCCGTCAAGGGTGATGTTTTCCGACCGGTAGATGAAGAATGACTGTGCGTTCTTTTCAGTCTCATTGTCGAATTGGAAGTTTTCTACCAAGATGTCGCTGCAGTCGATGAGGGCGAGGTACCCGGGTTCGGAGATGGTACTGGAGTTGTACACCTGCCCCGTCTCCCCGACGATCCAGTAGATGGGATTGCCTCCCACCGTGTTCGTGGTGTCGACGACGTTGCGGGCCGGACGGCTACTCACAAATTTGATGTCGCCGTCAAACCCGAACCCGTAGGTGCAGCCGGAAATCGCGTTCCCACTCATATTCAGGTTGTCGGCCTGTTCAGTAAGCAGGATGCCGAATTTCTGGTTCTCGACGGTGTTGTTGCGGACGATGTTGCCGTCTTCCGAGATGTGAATGCCGGCAAAGTGGTACTCGAAGGGTCCAAGGACCTGATTGTCCTCGATGGTGTTGCCGTCACCATTGATTTCAATATACGTCTGGTTCAGGAGGGTGTTGTGGGAGAAGACGTTTCCACCTGTGTCGTCGATCAGCACCTCTCTTCCTGTGCTTTCATCGTAGCCGAAGGGTGTCCATCCGGCAGGGTCGAACGTATTGTTCTCTATCCGGTTGTTGGTGGCATAGTTGCTCGTGGTCGAGGTTGAGTAGGTGTTGTGGAGAACCCAGTAGTAGTTGTTCGTGACCGTGTTGTTCGCAAAGAGGGTATTTCGGGCATATTTGAGCCATACGCCGTAATAGGTGCCGTTGATAATGTTGTTGTGAATGATGTTGTTGTTGGATGAGGGATTGGCGATGATGCCGTACAAGGAATCGTCGATCCGGTTGTTGCGGATGATGGTATTGGAGCCGAGGGAAGTGATCCTGACCGCAGCAGACTCCTCCGTAGATGAACGGCTGCACCACGCGTCACGGATTACGAACCCGTCGAGGATGCAGTCCCCGGTGCGGAACACAAAGACATCGCCGTTCAGTGGGTATGGGTCGGTCTCGTTCCCGCTTACTTCCGGCCACCCGATACCGGTCAGATTGACCTGCGCGGTGACTTCATGGTACCCGGAGTAGGTGCCGGCATAGACGAGAATCGTGTCGCCGTCCATGGAGGCCGCAAGGGCGTCAGTAATGTTTGTGAAGTTAGCGTTTGGGAATTGAACTTTGTCATCGTCCACGGTGATCACCATGGGAAGCCGCTCGAGGGTGGTGAAGGAGCTGCTGTTTGTCGTGTTGTAATCGGGATAACCTTCTCGTTCCGAATAACACTGTATGTGATAGGTGGTGTTCCAAGCGAGTCCGGCAAGGGAGATCGAGGGTGCGGTGGTGTCCTCGTCCCACGCCGACCACACGGCCCCCGCAAGCCCCGCATCCGTACCGTAGAGGACGCGGCTGCTGCTATTTACATCGTTGCCGATCGTCCAGCTCACGGTGGCGCTGTCCGCCGTGATGCCGGACACATCGATTCCTGTGATTGTCGGTGGGAATATTGGGGGAGGGGTGGTTGGCATGAGCGGGTATTTATCGAGATTCACTCCCGATGGTTCCCCGAAAATAGTTATTTCATAGGGGTCATCCCCGATCCCATCACTGTTCGTGTCATTGCCTGCATAGTCGCTGTAGCGGTTGCCCCAACCTATAGCGAGAGATTCGTTGATGTACCACCGGTTTGTTGACGGGATGTCTCCAGATTCCGCGGCGTTGTGGAAAACACCGGAACCTTCGTCGTAATTGTTGAGTTCATTATAGTAGACCACACAGTCTGATGAGTCCAGAAGATAGATCCCATAGTCGTCGTTGAAGTCGCAGGTGTTGTTATGGATGATGGCACCGTCTGAGCCCCGTACGTATATACCATGTTCATTAGATTCAAAAACACGGTTGTTCCGGACTGTCGTATTGTTGTTCAGACGGATGTAAATGCCCGCGTCCTCGGCGCTTCTCACCTCGAATCCCTCGAACACAATGTTGTCGGTCTGGAGCCGCACGGTATCGTTATCCTTCCCCGATCCGTTGATCACCGGCCAATCGATGCCGGTCATGGTGATCTGTTTGGTAACAGTGATGTTCTCATCGTAGGTGCCGCTTCGGACCATGACGGTGTCACCGTCGCGGGCCATGTCCACTCCTCCCTGGATGGTCGTCGCATTTTCCGGCACCCAGATGGTCATGGGGCCTGGTTCATGGACATAGAGGGAGTTGGATGCGGAACCCGTTTCCCCGAGATCATCCGTCACGTTGAGGGTGACGATATACCAGCCCGGTGCTGCATAGACATGGACCGGGTCTTCGGCAGTGGAGGTCCCTGTGTCCCCGAAGCCCCAGTCCCACGCGGCGATCGTCCCGTCGGTGTCGATGGAGGTGTCGGTAAACTGGGTATTCTCCGTGCTGTTCGGGAGTAGTGGCGACCACGTGAAGGAGGCGGAGGGGGGCTGGTTCGCGGCGAAGGTGTAGGCGGTGTGCGGTGCTATCAGGGGGTTGGCGTCGTCGTTATCGTTCGAAATAGCAAATGCCGTATCCCCTATACCATCCCCATAGCCATCGGTGCCTGCATAATCTGCCCAGTGGTTGCCGAGGTACTGGGGGGCCTGTTCTGTGCCGTTGTAGTAATAGACTAACGTGGTCGGACTGTTCCAGAGCGTGTCGGAAGATAGGGAATAAACATCATACGAACTTCCGGAGAAAGAGTTGAGGTAGATCGTGTTCCCCGACGATTGGTCGCGCTGGTCCACCCCATAGTATGATGGATCCGAAACAGTGGACTGGGTTATCGTATTGTCGGTCGCATATCGAATGTGAAAACCACGATAGCAGTCGGTGACACTCACGTCCGAAATTGTTGCGTTGTCCGAGGAGAGGAGATCAATCCCGTGCTCACAGGTGGCAACACTCACATTGGAAACCGTTGCATGTGTGGTGCCCCAGAGCACAACACCGTTGTAGGTATGTGATAAGACAAGATCTTCGATGGTGACCTCATTGCAGTTGACACAGTACACCGTCCCTGCATTCGACGCCACCCCAATGGTCGTCCCGGTTTCCCCGACGCGATAGACGAGAGGCCGGCCGTCGACGGTGTTGGAGGCGTTGATGGTATGGGTGTCGTAATGATAGTGATAGTTATAGGTGCCGGTCAGACCGAAGTTGAAGTGGTTGTTTGCGAGAGTGTTACCGGTCAGGGTGGCGTTCTTTGAGTCTTCGATTAATAGACCATTCTGTCCGCTGCCGGTGATGGTATTGAAGGAAATGATGGCATTGTCGGAGTCGGTGATATAGATACCAGCGTTTGTTGAACCATCTTCTTGACCACAATTCACGATGATATTCCCAGAACAATCAGTGTTGTCGGAAGATTGGATCATAATTGCGCCATATCCGTATTCCACACTGCAGTTGGAGATGGTGTTACCGGTGATGGTATTGCCTGGAGACGTGTATACATAGATGCCTGTTGCATATTGAGCGTCACGAATCTCGTTGTCTGCGATGGTATTCTGGGATGATCCCGAAACAATCTTTACAGATTCATACCAGTCTGCTCCGGCAGAGATCACATTCTCCCGGATGGTGCAGAATGTGCTCGAGTACATATAGATGTTATTTGAAGCACTCCCCGCGATGGTCGTTCGTTCCACGGTGACATTGGTGGCGGTATCGAGGTGTATCCCCTCATTATCGCCCCCGCCAAAACCATTGTCGGTCAGGACACAGTCCTGGATAATGGTGTTTGAAGCACCATGTACATAGATTCCCATCCCTTCATTTTCCGTCACCGTGCAGTTCCGGACGACCACGCCGGTACCGCTGATACCAATGGCACCATGGGACGAGTCAGAATCTCTGACCTCAAACCCGTCAAACAGGATGTTATCAGCATTTAAGGCCACCACGTCCTCATTGGTATCGCGGTCCCCCTGGATAACCGGATTTCCAATGCCTTGAAGGGTCAGCGTTTTTCCGACCGTAATATATTCTTCATACGTTCCGGCAGAGATATTGATCACATCACCGGCCGAGGCATTATCGATAGCATACTGAATCTTCAAATAGTCGCCTGGTACATTGATTATACCTGCAGAAACCCCCGGAATTCCTGCACAGATGAGAAGGGGGGCCAGCATGAGAACCAGCCACCTGATTTTCTTTCCTTTTCCATACTTAATCACAGAAATCACCTCGCCTTGAAAAGAGCACGTGCACTCCCCCCAAACCGGCATTTATTGGTATCGGTAACAATGGAAAGTATGTGTAAAAATTAATAACATTTTGTATGTGACGAAGCGTTTTCCCGCGAGTTTGCATTGATTTCCGTTTCGATCATCGTCGAATGAGGTTCCGGTGGCGGCGTATCGTGATACGTTAGCATTGGGGGGGCGCTGGATGTAGTGTGTTTTACGGGGCTTATTCCTACGAGGTGGTGTTTTTAGTCTTCCGGTCGGGAAATTATAAATTGGAGAGCAATGATTCATCACCAGGAAATCCCACAATCGCAGGGAGGATCGGTATGAAGAATGGGGAGGTGTTGATGCTGGCCGGCATGCTCATGCTGGTGCTCATTTCGGCAGGGTGCACCGACGGTATATGGGAGCGCCTGTGGAGTACGGGTGACGAAGTGGCGACCCCCTCCCCCGATAATATCAGCGGGTCAGACGATTCTCCTGTTGGAAGCGAGACCCCCACGCGTGTCGGGACTGTGGCAGGCCTGAACGATTCGGAAGCACAGGCAACGCCGACGGCAGAGGAGTCCGGGGACACAACACCTGCCGTTTTGGTTACAGCGACGACGGCCGTGGCAACCGTCACGACGGATGCCGGGTCCGAAGGCGACGCGGATGCAGGTTCCTTTTCGATCCAATACACCCCGCCTGACGGCTACACCGCTGCGGAGGGAGAGACGCTCGTGATGGTCTTTACTATCGTCCCCGAGGGAGGATTTGATGACGAGGTCAGGGTGACCCTTGATCTTGCCGTCCCCGACCCGGTCTTCGGCATATTCCCTCTCTGGTCAGAGACCTACGATATGGGGACCCACATCCCGCCCTACCAGCCCATCACCCAGATTCTTGTCCTCGACACCGAAAATCCCCCCGAGGAGTATGCATGGGTAACGGACGTCTATGATACGGCACGGTCAGCGGGCATCTCCGAAATTGATGTCAATGTGCATCTGTTGGCCACCGGCGGCGGATACACCGTGGAGGAACGACCTGTGTATCACGTCCTTCTTGTGTGATGGTGGGTATTGAACAGGGATTGTTATTTGAGAAGAGCGGATTTTCCGTCGTTTGTGCGAGCAGAAGAGTAAAATCCCTGCCGATGAATACGTGAGTGGCACCGGTCGCAGAGGGTGGTAAGATTTTCCGGAGCGTCGTTCGTCCGGTTGCAGTCGAGATGGTGGATGTGCAGGTCGGTTGCGACTCCGCAGATAGTGCAGCGGTTGCCGTCGCGTGCGAGTATCTCCTCGCGGAGCGCCTTCCATGCCTTAAGGGCATACTTCTCCCGCACCGTAATCCTGCAGTCATAGAGTGTGCAGACGAGGCCGACATCCGAACGCCTGGAATGGGGGCAATGGTAACAGAGCCTCCGGTAGCCGTTCAGGCCGGGCTCTCCGTTGCAAAGGGGTGCACCATTCTCTGCAAAAGAGGGAAGTGCCAGCTGGAGGTCTTCGGGTGCTGCACGGCGACGCATATAGAGTACTTCGGTGTCTGTGACGCCCACCCTTGAATTATTGAGGTATGTGCAGGGTGAAAATGGTCGGCGGGCTTTACACGGGAAACTACCCCCTGCCTGCTCATCACAGAAACTGCAAAAGGTATAATCCTCCGGGCGAATATGTTCTACAGCATACCCTCTATCGCCGGAATACTATGGATCTTACAACTTATGGCCAGAGACGGCACAAACTGCAGTCGGATGCAACGAGCCAGATTGATGAGATCGCAACCACCACTGCCAATATGCAGCGCCCCTCGGGACGGGAACACATAACACGACTGATCTTTTTCGGGGTGATCATCCTCAATCTGGTGTATGTGGCGGTCCAGCCAGGCTATGCCATCTACTGGGTGGTGTCCTCGTTCATCCTTCTCATGGTTAACCCCTTCATCCTGATGCTTCCGACCGAGAAAGGGAGTCTGGTCTTCCCCGATACGAAGAAAAAGGCGGATTTTCATAAGCTCCTCCACGAGGCGGCGCTGAGTGCGGGCACCATCAAACGCGAGCGGGCATCATACGCACAGGCCGTCTGGGACCTTTTCTTCATGAACTGTCAGCCGATTGCTCCGGGATTTATCATTCTCTTTGTGGCAAACATGATCCTTGCCGCAACGGGTGCTTTCCTGACCGGCGGCTTCGAGCAGCGTTCGGGGATTATAATCATTGTTCAGTCCCTTGCAATCATCGCATTTTACGGCGGCATCCTGTATGTCCGCCCCTATTCTCCCGGATTTTTCAACTCGATGATCGGAGTCAGGACGGATCTCTCCGAGAAGATTCACACAAACTGGCAGGCGGCATTCAAACTGATCCTGATCGTGGCATTCGGTGCGGCATTCACGGGAGTCATATTCCTCGGGGCCCTCCTGTTTCCCGGCCGTACCCTCGTTAATTTCATGGAGCTGGAAAACTTCGTTTTTGCAACGAGCCTTGTGCCCCTGTTTCTGATATTCATCTCCCAGCTGGTGATTCTCCGGTATTTCCAGGGGCGGTACTCCAAGACGCTTCTTCTCAGGATGTCGGAGTACTGGAAGGAATTTCTCGAAGAGAAGATCGTTGCAAATGTACGAAATCTCCCCCCGGAACCGGAGCCTGCTTCAGAGCGGGATCTCGAGAACCTGGAAAAGGCCTTCATCCGGATAAATATGTTCAAAATTGATTACCAGGACTTTGCTGGGCTCTTTCCCGTCTGGATGATCGTCCCGAACATGGATGTCCTGATTACCCGGGAGAAAACAGGGGAATAAATCTCCCCTTGACCTTTCGATGGGTCTGTTCAGCTTCTGCTGTTGAGAACGACGCCGTAGTTCCAGGGTAATGCAGGGTTAATCTCAGAGGTTCTCCCCTTTATCTGTACCACCTCGACCGGGTAGGTTTTCACATTCCCGGGGAAGATGAGATTCGTCCGTGAGGTGTAGGGTATCCCGGCATCGATGACGTCCTGGTAGGACTGAGGGTTGAAATCATACGGGACGGATTCGTAGTTGTAGGCAAACGCGGTCAGGAACATGTTCACCCCTTCGCTGCCCATGTTCTCGGAGTACCCGCCTGATGCATCGATGAGCGTGGTGACTTGTACACCGAGGACGTTGGGGATTCCTTTTGCACTTACTTCCACGTGCACCGGATCGAATACTGGGTCTTCCCGGATGATCGCCGGTTCGGTGACCAGCCAGGTCCCTTCGGTTGCCGTCGGCTGCACTGGTGACGGGAGCGGTGTCGCGGGGGTATCGTTTCCGTCAAGACACCCGCAGGTAGAGACCAGGGCGACGGCCGCGACCCCCAGTATTAGGAGGAATATCCGTGTATTTTCCATGACAGGAGATTTACGTTCTCCTATATAGGTCCATCACCCCACACCACCCTTTGACGGGTTCAATACCTTTATCTCCCATATTCCACAAATTTACCTGTTGAACTATGACATCCGGCGAATATCCAACGGCAAAGGTCAACGGGAAGGACATTCCCTATGATCCTGATGTGCTCCGAAAAGTTCAGGAGCATCCCTGCTACAGTGAAAAGGCATGCCACACCTTCGGTAGGATGCACCTGCCGGTTGCTCCTAAATGCAATATCCAGTGCAATTACTGTGTCCGTGATTTTGACTGTGTCAACGAGAGCAGACCCGGTGTATGCAGTGAAGTCCTCTCCCCTCAGCGGGCAATAGAACTGGTGAGAAAGGTCCTCGCAAAATATTCCTATATCAAGGTTATAGGGATTGCGGGCCCTGGCGAACCCCTTGCAAATGAGGAGACCTTCGAGACGCTGCGCCTCCTTAAAGAGGAGTTTCCGGTGCCTATCAAGTGCCTCTCCACCAACGGGCTGGTGCTGCCGGAAAAGATTGACCTTCTCGAAAAATATGATGTCGGGAACCTGACCGTCACCCTGAACGGGATCGACCCCGCCATCACGGAGAAGATTTATGAATACGTCACGTGGGAAGGGGAGAAACTGCGTGGGCGTGAGGCCGCAGAAAAACTTCTCGAACAGCAGCTCAAGGGCATTGAGATGGCGGTCGAGCGCAAGATGCTTGTTAAAATCAACACGGTCATCGTTCCCGGCATCAATGAAGATCATATTATTGATATTGCCAAGAAGATGGGAGAAATGGGCGTCTATACCTACAACCTCATTCCCGTCATTCCCCAGTATAAGTTCGCGGATATCGTCCCCCCGACGATGGCTCGCAAGCGTGAACTGCACGATACCTGTGCCCCTTACATCCGTCAGATGCGACACTGCGCCCGGTGCCGGGCGGATGCCATCGGACTTCTGGGAAAGGACGTCCAGAAGGAAGTCTATCGCAGCGGATGTGACGGCTGCAAATAATCTTTTTTTACCTGGCCGGGGAAGGCCGTTTCATATGACCGGAAGGAGCCCATCTGCCCTTCCGGATGGTTCTCTCTCTACAACGTGGTGCCAGGAAGAGGCGGATATGATGAGATCATGATTTGTTTTTCCCGTCCTGATCTCCGGAGCTTTTCTCACTGCTCATGGAGGGAGGTGCCGTGGGAGAGTTTTCTGAGGAGCAGACCTCGTCCTTTACCCAGTCCCATTGGGATGCCGCCGCAAGCACGGCGAGGATCACCGCTGCCGGTATGACGATCCGTCCGGAAGCGGGAAAGGAGAGAACCAGCTGGAGGAGAAGTCCCATCCCTATGCCGATGGCAGCGGCCGCAATGACGATGCGGGTGAGCGTCCTGCCGTTCATCAACAAGATGTGGGAATGGGGGGCAATGAAACCTTCTTTTCGATGAAATATCCTGTTGTGTGGCAAGTTACACATTGTAACTCGCCTGCGGTCAGGCAGTTACAATCTGTTACTTCGTCCATTTCCTGGCATCTGTTACCTCTGTGGGAGAAGAACGGCGATACTTTCACCGCCCGTCCCCATCTCCTCATATCCCTGCAGCGGCTACCGATCGTGTATGGCACAGGACGTTGCATTCAGGCCGGCCGAGTATGTCGAGCGTGGTCTGTTCACGATGATTACGGCACCCCGTCCCCTGCTGGAGGAGACGCTCGAGGCGCTCCTTCTCCGGGTCGGGGGGCAGGCGGTGGTGGTGGCGGGTTCGGGCCAGCCGCGCGATCGCGTCTTTGCGGATATCGCGCACCGTCATCCGGGGGTGCAGGTCCTCAGGGCGACGGCACCCTCCCAGATCATCTCCCTTGCGGCCGGGTTTACGACCCCTCTTATCGTTGTCATTCACGACCCGGAGATCTATGGCGGGGACGATGATGCTGCACGCCGGGTTGCCGTGATGCTCAGGGAACACGCATGGACTGCGGCAAACCGGATCGTTCTGATGGGGCGGCCGGGAGAGGCATTGTTGCATGAGATGTGGCCTGCCGCAGGAAAGTACATGTACATCGAACAGGACTGCGAATGGAAAAACGGGCGGATGGTCTGTGACCGGCAGATGACACTCGATGCAATCTGCAGCGGTTCCTTCTCCTGACCTGCCCGCATGCCATCCGAAAGGGGGATACTCCATCCCGATCAACGGTATTCCATGAGCAGTGCACATCCCGTGCAGGAGGAACGAATTCTGCATCTCGTTAACCTCCTCATCCTTGCAACAACGGCGCTTTCCTTCGGTGTGATCGGGCTCCTTGCCGCAGGGATACTGCCACTCATGTTTGTAAGCCTGGTGTATCTGCCGGGGCTTCTTCTGACATGGTACTACCGCGAGAAGGGATTTTTTGTTGCCACGGGTATCGGTGTCGTCATCCTGGCCCTGGAGTTTCTCTTCTATACCATGTTTGATCCCCTCTTCCGGACTACGGTATTTGTCCTGCTGTTCATTACCTACCTGGCAATATGTGGCCTGATGGCGATTGTGTCGGTCCTCATTCATCGTGAACACCAGCGTGTCCAGGAGATCTCTGATTCGACGGGGACGGCACTCATCATCACCGGCCCTGATCGCTCTGTCCGGGTGGTCAACAAGGAATTTGAGGCCCTCTTCGGGTACGGGGCAAAGGAGGTTGTCGGGTTACTGAGCGTGGATGCCTTCTTCTGCAATGAGGGGCGGGCCATGATCTCGCGTGCACTGACCCAGGGTGCCGGCACCCATCCGTCGATCTTCGAGACGAGAGGACGAACAAAGGACGGCGATGAGATCGATGTACTCGTGACCTTTACGATGTACCCTGCAAGCAACGAGGCGGTCATCTCCGTCATCGACATCTCGTCCCGTACCATGGCCCAGACATCGCTCGTCAAGGCGAACCGGAAGCTTGCGCTTCTGTCGGGGCTGACCCGGCATGATGTGCACAACCAGCTGGCGGTCATTCTCTCCTCGGTCGATATTATGGAGGACGCCGGCTGCGGGAAGGACGATCCCGTCTGCAGCGGCGCCATCTCCGCAATCGGGCGGGCTGCCGAGACCATCCGGCAGCAGGTCGCGTTCATGAAGGATTATGAAGATATCGGGGTCCACAAACCCCTGTGGATAAATGTCCGGTCGGCATTCGATGCCGCAGCACAGCGTGCGCCGCTTGACCGCCCCGGGGTGCCGATCGATGCCGCCGGTGCCGATGTGGCCATCTATGCGGACCCGATGCTTGCCCGTGTCGCTCTCAACCTCGTTGACAACTCGTTTCGGCACGGGGGGGACTATCTGTCCTGCATCACGGTCCGGGCAGAGCAGGTAGGGGACGGGACCCTCAGAATAACCTATGAAGATGACGGAGACGGTGTCGCCGCGGTAGACAAGGAACGGGTCTTTGAGAAGGGGGTGGGAAGCAACACCGGCTTTGGGCTCTTCCTTATCCGTGAGGTCCTCGACATCACCGGTATTACCATCCGGGAGACGGGGTCGCCCGGCGGGGGAGCCCGTTTCGAGCTCATCGTCCCGGAAGACGGCTGGCGTTGACCTGCCTCTGATGCCGGTTGCAACCGCTTTTGGACGGATCATCGCGCTGCGATACCGGGGCAGATGCCTTCACAATCTCAATATACCCCTACACCCAATCACTAAACTATGAGTGCAGGACTTCTTCTCATAGATATCCAGAACGATTATTTCTCCGGGGGGTTGATGGAGCTGGTGGGGATGAAAGAAGCGGCTACACGTGCCTCATCACTTCTGAGCGCATTTCGGGAGGAAGGTCTCCCGGTCATCCACGTTCAGCATCTTTCCACCAATCCTGATGCCGGATTCTTTATTCCCGGGACGATCGGAGCGGAGATCCATCCCCTTGTGATGCCGTACCCCGAGGAGATCGTCATCGAAAAACACTTCCCGAACAGTTTCCACAATACAAAACTCAGCGAGGAACTTGCATGGACGGGCATCGAAAACCTCGTGATTTGCGGTGCGATGACCCATATGTGCGTCGATGCCACCACCCGGGCCGCCCGGGACCTGGGGTACGACTGCACGGTGGTCGCGGATGCGTGTGCCACCTGCGACCTTGAATTCAGAGGGACGCAGGTGCCTGCAAGGATGGTGCAGGCGGCGTTTCTCGCGGCCATGGAGGTCTACGGCGAGGTCTCGGACACCGCGACCATCCTGTACCGGCTGAGCGGGATCTGAGAAAATGATGAAGGATCGATTGTTCCTTCTTTTCCTCTGTCTCGTGATACCGGGACTCGCCGTATTCGGTGCGGGATGCCTGGGAGATGAGGGCGGCGACGGCACCGTGACGACGGACCCGGGTATTGAGGCTTCCTACGAGGTGGCGAAGGCAGATGCGGAGGAGGCCTTAACCAAGCTCATCGAGGAGGAGATTGCCGCTTCCCCCTCTCTTGATGGATATTCTGCCGATTTCTTTTACGATGGTACCCCTTTGACCATGGTGTATGGTGGCGGGAAGTATCTTGGAACAGAGGATGTGTACTATGTCTTCACATTCACGCATGAGATGCCGTCACTGAAGGACCCGGAGAATGTGATGGATAAGGTGACGATCACCATCGTTATCGAAGGGAGCGTGGTGACGGACCGGACGATTAGCATGGGTCTTGCCGACTCCGATACCGGAGGGGCGACTGATGGAGAATCCGCCACCCTGACGAAGGAACCCTACCCCATCACATCATATAATCTCGCGAAGGCCGATGCGGCGGAGGCCCTCACCCGCCTCATCGAAGAGGAGATCGCGGCGTCCCCCTCCCTTGATGGATACTCTGCTGATTTCTTTTTCAATGGCACCTTTTACGATGGTGTTGTCTTGCAGGATTTACCTCCGCCAACGGTGGGGAATGAATCCTGGTGGAATACCGGAAACGAAGGCGCCCCCCATGTTCATACCTTCCGGCACGAGATGCCGTCCCTGAAAGACCCGGAGAATGTGCGGGACATGGTGACGATTGTTGTGGTGGTCGAAGGAGGCAGCGTGACGGACCGGACGATTGGCATGGGCCGCGGCAATCTGACTGGGGAATTATCAGCGGAGTGAAGGGTTTGACCTCCGTTTTCGGAGGTTTGCCTGCTGTCCGAAAAAGAAGGCCTCTGCTATTTTTTATATTTCATTTCGCCGGAAAAATAGGTCTGAATGAATTGTTCCCGGAGGAACAGCGACCGTATCTAAGCGATTTCCCCGGATTACAAATATTGATTGTCGGATGGTTTGAAAAAAAAGAAATGCGATGTCTTCAGATATACCGCGGCTTCATCGAAAGCCGTGTCGGGGTGTAGATCTTCCGGTAGGGCATCCCGGCAATCTCTTCTCTGACGGTCTCGATGAGGTTGACGGTGGTCAGGTTCTTCTTGAAGGGTTTTTTCGGTTCGGAGAGTGCCCGGACGGTGACGGTCAGTTCCCCGGACTCGACTTCCGCATCGCCGATGACCGCGACGTACGGGACCCAGTCCATCCCTGCCTCGCGGACCTTCTTGCCGACAGACTCCTCGCGGTCGTCCCAGTCACAGCGGACGCCTGCGGCGTTCAGCGTGGCACAGACATGCTCTGCATATTCCTGGTGGCGATCTGCCACCGGCAGGAGACGGACCTGGGTCGGGGCGAGCCAGACCGGGAGCATCGGGACATTCATCGTGGCGGTCTTCTCCAGGAGGGCACAGATCACCCGCTCGATAGAGCCGGTCGGTGAGCAGTGGAGTATGGGGGGGAAGACTGCGCCGCCTTCGCCGTCGTAGTATTTGATATCGAAGCGCAGCGACGACTCCACATCGATCTGCACGGTCGGGTTTTCGATGGGCCTGCCCTGCCCGTCGATCGCCGCAAGGTCCACCTTGGCGATCCAGTAGTGGACGCGGTCGGAGAGGACTTCGATGAGCATCGGAACGCCGGACTTCTTGACGATGCCCTTCACCCATTCCTCATGCTCTGCGTAGAAGTCCTCCGTGCAGCGGAAGACACCGGCAAATTCGGTCTCGAGGTCGCGGCCCGTCTGCCAGCCCATCATGAGCTGCTCTTCAAAGCATGCGAGCGTCTGGTCCATGTCACGGCAGAGGGTGTGCATATCCGGCATCGTAAAGGCGCGAAGGCGCTTGAGGCCGATGCACTCTCCCTTCTGCTCGTGACGGAACGAGTAGGTGGAGAGCTCGTACATCTTCATCGGGAGCGTGTTGGGGGAGATGTGCATGTCGCGCATGATGGAGAACATCCCGAAACAGGCGGCAAACCGGAGCATCATGTTGCGGTTGCCTGACTTGAAGCGGTACTGGCGCTCACCGAACTTGCCTGCATGTTCGTTGATGGCGGCATCGCCGAGATCATACATCACCGGGGTCTCGACCGGCATGCCGCCGTAGTCGAGTACCAGTCCCAGCACGTAGTCGGAGAGGAGGTCACGGACGATCTTGCCCCGGGGCATCCAGCGGTGGTGGCCGACATCGGAGAGCGGCTCGTAGTCGACCAGCTCCTTGGAGCGCATCAGGTCGCAGTGCAGGGGTTCGCCGCCCTGCTCCACACCGAGGCCGATCTCCTTTTTGACCAGCTTTCCAAGTGCCGTGTCATTGGCAAATTCGGCGGCGTTCTTCTGCTCGCCATCCGGCGTCATCACAAAAAAGGTGTGCGTGACCTCCTTTTTGGCGGGCTTCTCCGCGGCATCCTCGGGGGTGATCGTCCGGGAAAGCTCGGAGAGGGGGTGGCCCTTGCAGGAGACGGTGAATGACTTGTACCAGCCGAAAGGAGCACGTTTGACGGTGAATCCTTCCTGCTTACGGCACAGCTCCTCGATCCTGGTGAGGGCCTGCACCGCCGCCTTCGGCGAGGACAGGTCGTTCGAGAGGTGCGCGTAGGGGTAGATCATGATATTGGTCGTGCCCAGTTTACCCGCGGTCTCGAGAATCTCTGCGGCGGTCTGTACCGCAACACCTTCGATATTGTCTTCGTCAGCCGTTTCTACAGCGCAGAATGCCGTCAGTGCCTCGTCGAGGGCGTCCTCGGGGATGATATCCTCCTCGGCAACCGGCGTCTTCTTCTGGGCCTGGTATTGAATGTGATCGGAATGAATGAGCAGAAGTCGCATGATGATGCTCCTTATAAACTTCTATAAAATTGGTGATGGTTCGTAATTAGGGTATGGTTTGGATTCCCGTCACGACAGACTGGTTACTGGCGTACGTTGCGGTGGTACCGGGACAGGGTTGCCTGCCGCTGGTTGAGATATTTCGCGTCCCCTTTTGACCCATAGGGCTTTTCGGCACGTTCGGTCGTGTAGAAGACCAGCTGGCCGATGGGCATGCCCGCATAGAGTCGTACCGGGCGCTGGTTGGCATTCGATATCTCAAGGGTAATCGTCCCGCAGAATCCTGCGTCAATCCATCCTCCGGTCTGGTGGAGGGCGATACCGAGACGGGCGATGGACGATTTGCCCTCGATGGTCGCCACGATGTCGTCGGGGAGGCCGATGCACTCGTGCGTCTCTGCAAGCAGAAACATCCCCGGCGGCACATCGATGTACTCCGCATGGGTCTCATGAACACCCGATGTGACGGTCTCCTGGTCATACGGGTCGATGACATCGTCCGATTCCTCATACCAGACAAAGTGGTCGCCCAGGCGTATGTCGAGAGAATTGGGCTGGACGAATTTTGCGTCGTAGGGGTCGATCTTGATATGGCCCCGTTCAACGCGGTTCTGGATCTGCCAGTCAACGAGAATCATTCAGGTTTAGGTTGTCCGCACGGGTAAAAAAGGAATTCTCTTTCTCTTCCGGGATTGGTCCCCGGGGTTGTTCGAACGAGGGGGAGCTAGCTGCTCTCAGTGTCGAAAGGCAGGGTCTGGTCATCTGCCTCCCGCCCTTCGTATTCGCCATGTTTCCAGGGTTCAATCATCCATTCGGCCCTTCTGAGCAGCCCGTGCATGGTGGTCACCTCGCGGCGGGTCAGCATCGTGCGGCCGAATATGCGGCGCATCATCGTCATCGTGTTTGCCCGCTTGTATTCAAAGTGGTCCATCTGGTCGAGGAACCGGTCGATGTGGTCATAGAAGGCATCCATCTCCTGGCGTGAAGCCAACGGGTACTCCCCCCGCGGGAGATGGGCGAGCTCGTAGCAGACCACCCCTACCGCATGGGATATGTTGAGGATGGGATATTCCGCGGAGGTGGGAATGGTGCATATCACATCGCACCGGCTCACCTCATCGTTACCAAGCCCCCAGTTTTCCCTGCCGAAGAGAATGGAGACGCGCCCCTCAACCGGAACAAGCATCTCTCGTAATTCGCCGGGGGTATAGTACGGCATCCTCATGGCGTGCGAGACGGTCTTGGAGAGTTCACCGGTGGTTGCCACCAGGAGATTGGACTCTGCGATCACCTCGTCGAGGGATGACACAACCCGTGCCCCCTCCAGAACATCGCGGGCGTGGGATGCACGGGCAGTGGCTTCAACCCCCCAGGCGGGAGGATTGATCATCGTCAGCCGGGTAAAGCCAAAATTTTTCATCACACGGGCGGCAAATCCGATATTTCCCTCGTAGAGGGGTTCGACAAGGACGATTTCAATCTCAGCCATGACAAAAGAGATCCGGTATGGTTATTTGACGGCCCTGACCGTTGCCTTCAGGGCATCGACGCCTTCGTCATAGACGGCGTTTCCAACGACGATGGTGTCGGCATACTGCCCCATCTCCGCCGCTTTTTCCGCGTTTCTTATACCGCCGCCATAGAAGAGGCGACCTTCGGTGACTACTTCGGATACGGCCTTCACGATCTCCGGGTCGCCGTAAGTGCCGGAATACTCGATATAGGTGACCGGGAACCGGAAGTAATGGTCGGCGACCTCTGCATACGCCGCTACATCCTCTTTCGACAGGTCACAGACGGCCCGGGTCACCTTTCCTACCGAGGATGCCGGATTGAGAACGATGTAGGCCTCCGGTACAACCATATCCCAGTCGATGGTGTTGTGTTTGACCCAGTACTGGTGCTTGCCGACCATCCAGATCATCTCGGGAGTGTTCAGGACCGAAGGGACGAAGAGGCCGTCGATCCCCTCCTGGATGACCGCCTCGGGTCCGGCCGGTTCCACCACCATGGGAAGGTCGTATTCCCTGACCTGGGCGATCAGTTCGCCGAGGTTTTCCTTTGTGACATTCAGCGTCCCCGAGAGCATCAGGGCATCTGTCCCGCTCGTAGCAATCTCCTCTGCTTCGGCAGGGCTTACGACCTTGTCAGGGTCGAGTTTGGTAACATGTCGCCATTTCTTCCAGTCAATCTTCATGGGCATCTCCCCCATCAGAGGGCCTCCTGGAATGCACGTATCTTCTCCGCCGGGATGCCGGTCATCCGTTCGGTCTTCTCCGGGTCTGCCGCCGCAAGGCCGGCCGCATCATATATGCCCGCCATATACAGGTGCAGGAGCGCCGATTCTCCAAGGCCGGGGATTGCGAGGAGTTCTTTCTTTCCTGCATCGACCATCTTCTGTGTCACTTTCTCCGGTTCGGGAAGGTTCTTTGCGCTGCAGACGGCTGCGGCGTGCTTTCGAGCCGTCTCCACCTTGATGCCGGAGGCTGCGGCGAGATAGGCGGGATGCAGGGCGCAGAAATCAGCTGGTGAGGTGATCCCTGCCGCCATGTATTTCTTCAGGCTGACTGCGGGAACACCATATTCACGCAGGAGTTTCGTATTGTGTTCCATCCTGACCTCTGAGAGGAGGCCCTCCGCTTCAGCCTCGGACAGGTGCATCTTTGCAAGAGAGGCCGTATCCATCTCCGCAAGGGAGCCGATGTCATTGATTCCCGCCGCAACGAGGGCAGATGATACCTTTGCGGGGCTTCTGCCGCGTCTCGGAACCACGTGCTTGCGGACGAACTTTTTCATCGCGGTCCGGCGCCGCAATACCTCGAGGACATCTTCGGCCTCTGCCTGGAGTTTTGCCGTTGTACCGGGATCTGTCCCGAGGGCGCCGGCGACCTCTCCGGCCGGGGTGGTTGCCACATCGTACACGCTGTAGAGATGTGCTGCATGCAGCTTCTCAATCATCGTCGTGTCCATGGAGGGCATCATGGCGAGCGCCTCCCTGTTCGACTTGATATGGTTGCAGAGCGGACACCCGATCTCCCACGGCCGTGCCCCCTTCCGGATAAGCCGGATCTGGTGAAGGCCGTGGACCGGGCATATGTCGTTCTCCCGGATAGCGGTGCCCCAGTTTGCCGAGGGGAGGCCGATATTAAAGGTGCAGTCAGGATAGCCGGTGCACCCGATGAACTGGGACATCCCCTTTGTCTGCCGGATCATGAGGCCCTTGCCACAGACCGGACAGGGTCCGATGATCTTCTCCTCATCGGTCCGTTCCATAATTTCACTGCCAATGTCCTCCTCATGGGCCTCGAGGCGGTCAAAGACCGTGTGGAGCATCCCCTTGGATTCGGCGATGACGTCGCCTGATGCACGTTTTGCCCCCTTGATATCCTCCATGTGGTTTTCCAGGGTGCTCGTCATCTCCGGTTTGGTGATCATGGAGGCATAGTGTTCGAGCGCATCGGTGACCCCGCGGCCGACGAGGGTGGGCCGGAGTGGGGCACCTTCGACATACCGGCGGCCGATGAGCTTTCCGATCACTTCGTGACGGGTCGATTTTGTCCCGAGCCCCAGCTCTTCCATCGTCTGGATGAGTTTTGCCTGGGAATACCGGGGCGGTGGCGTGGTCTCCTTCTGCTCGTTTAGTACCCCAAGGATAGGGAGCTGTTCTCCCTCTTTCAGGGTGGGAAGGATCGTCTCCTTTGCTTCGCTGTAGTGGTAGACATGCCGGTAGCCTTCCTCTGCGAGTCTGGAGCCGGTGGCCGTGTACTTCTCCCCGCCTGCATCGAAGAGATATTTCAGCGTCGTCCACCGTGCGTCCGGCGAGAGCGTCCCCAGGAACCGGCGGACGATCAGCTCATAGACCTTCCACTGGTCAGCGGAGAGCGCACTCTCTTTCGCCGCACCCGTCGGGTGAATCGGCGGGTGGTCGGTGGAGGACTTTTTCCCTCTGGTCGGCTGCGGCCGCCGGTGTGCCATGGTCCATTCGACATCGCGGGAAAATGACGTCTTCTTCAGCTCTTTTAAAACACCGTCAAGGTCGAGGGATGCGGGATAGACCGTATTGTCTGTCCTCGGGTACGAGATGTACCCGTTCATATAGAGGTCCTCGGCGATACGCATTGCATTTGCCGCGGATATTCTCATCCGTGAGGCCGCGACGATGAACGATGTTGTATCAAATGGTGCGGGGGCATGGTCCGCCCGTGTCCCCTCCTTTACGCTCGTGACTGTCAGGGGCTCCTTTGTTCCCTTCTCTGCTGCTTCTGCCTCCTCAGAGCTCCAGAACTTGTCATGGGTGTGCCGGGCCTCGAAGGCATAGGTTGCCTTCTCGGTTTCAAGGGATAACACCCAGTAAGGTTCGGGGACAAAGGCCTCGATCTCTCTCTCCCTGTCCACGATCATGGCAAGAACCGGACTCTGCACGCGGCCCACCGAGAGGATGTTCGCACCGCCGCGTCTGGCGGCTATCGAGATGAACCGGGTCAGTGATGCCCCCCAGATCAGGTCAATCAGCTGGCGGGTCTCACCCGCCGCCGCAAGATCGAAATCGATCTCAGCGGGGCTCTCGAATGCCTGGTTGATCTCCTGCGGAGTAATTGCGGAAAAACGGGCACGCTGGACCGGGACCTTCTTATTTGCCCCGTAGACCAGTTCATAGGCCTCTTTTCCAATGAGTTCTCCCTCACGGTCAAAATCAGTGGCAATCGTCACATTGTCTGCATGCCGGGCGAGTTTTTTGATGAGGGTGACGATCTTCTTCTCGGTCGGTTTTTTCACGGTTCCCGCATCGATGAGGGTGCGGGGGGTGTTGACTTCACTTCGCCAGTTGCTGTACCCGGGTTCGAAGTCAATTTCCACAACATGACCCCTGAGCCCCAGGGCAACCGTATCGCCGAAGCGGTAGGTATTGACGCCGTTTTCTTTTCCGGTTTTTACTTTTCCCGCTCCAGCAAGAATGGATGCTATTCTCTGTGCTGCAATATTCTTCTCTGCGATGATCAGATGCATGCGCGCTTATACCTCCAGGGTGTCGAGGTACGTGCTCATCTGGGCATTGAGAACCTTCGGGTCGGCGCGGCCACGGGTCTCTTTCATTACCTGTCCTACCAGGAAGTTGAGTGCCCCCTTCTTCCCGGCAAGGTAATCGCTGACTGCCTGGGGGTTTGCTTCTACCACCGATGCGATGATCGCGTCAAACTCGCCGCCTTTGACCTTGGCAAGTCCCGTCTCCTCGACGATGTCGGCGGGCATTGGACAGTCCTCATCATTGAGGCAATGATCGAGCATCGTTCGCATGACTTCAACACCTGACTTGTCGGTGATGGCATCATCACGGATGAGGGCGATGAGATCGCCGATATTGATCGGCGGGACCTGGTCAATTTTCATGGAGCGGTAGTTGAGTTCACCGAGGAGAATGTCGGCGACCCATGTCGCGGCAAGTTTCGGGTCGACCCCTGCTATCTGTTCGTAGAAGTTTGCAACCTTCAGGTCACCGGTCAGGGTACGGGCATGGTTGACCGAGATGCCATAGTCCCGCATAAACCGGTCACGGCGGGCGTCCGGAAGTTCGGGAAGCTCGACATCGTCAAGCCAGCTCCTCACCCGGAGGGGCCGAAGGTCAGGTTCCGGGAAGTAGCGGTAGTCGTTCTCCTCCTCCTTGCTCCGCGAGGATGTGGTAATACCCCGGCCTTCCATGAAATGGCGTGTTTCCCTAGTGATGTACTGCCCGCGGCGAATGAGGTTTCTCTGTCGTGTGATCTCGAAATTGAGTGCTTTTTCCACACCCTTGTAGGAAGAGATGTTCTTGCACTCCACACGGTTGTGCCCCTTGATGGAGATGTTGGCATCCACACGGATGGACCCCTCGCGTTCTCCGTCAAAGACTTCAAGGTACTCGAGCGTGGACCTGAGTTTGTTCAGGAACCTGCGGGCCTCTTTCGGGGAACGCAGATCCGGTTCGGTGACGATCTCGATGAGCGGGATGGAACTCCGGTTGTAGTCCACAAGGGAATACCCCGCCCGGTCCCGTCCGGTCTTGTGCACTAGCCGTCCGGGATCCTCTTCGAGGTGAATGCGGGTGATCCTGACGATCTTGGTATGGCCTTCGTCATCCTCGATCTCCAGATAGCCTTTCTCTGCAATGGGCTTGTCATACTGGGAGATCTGGTATGCCTTGGGAAGGTCGGGGTAGAAGTAGTTCTTCCGTGAGAATTCGGAATACTCGGGCACCTCAAGGTTGAGTGCCTTTGCCACCTTCAGGGCGTAGATGACTGCCTGTTTGTTCAGCCGCGGCATGGCCCCCGGAAGCCCGAGACAGATGGGGCAGCAGTGAGTATTGGGGGGAGCCCCCTGGAAGTCTGCCGAACAGCCGCAGAAGAGTTTGGTCTTCGTCTTGAGCTGGCAGTGAATCTCAAGGCCGATGATGACCTGCTGGTCGTGATCCATATCAGGCCACCTCCTGTTCAAAGGCATAGGCAACATCCATGACCTTTTCGTCCGCAAAGTGCGGGCCGATGATCTGGAGGCCGACCGGCATTCTGTCCACCGTCCCACAGGGAACGGATATCGCAGGCACGCCTGCGAGGTTTGCCGGCACCGTCAGGATGTCCGCCAGGTACATCGAGAGAGGATCTGATTTTTCCCCGAGATGAAACGCTATTGAAGGCATGGTCGGGCCTGCGATGACGTCGGTGTCCTTCAGCACCCGGATAAAGTCCCTGCGGACGTTTTCACGTGCTACCTGTGCCTTGGCATAGTATTTGCCGTAATACCCGGCAGAGAGGGCGAAGGTGCCCAGAAGAATGCGGCGCTGGACCTCTTTTCCGAACCGTTCACCGCGATATGTCTTGAATTCGTCATGCCACGACCTGACGGCGGGAACCTCCGGGCCGTACCGGACCCCGTCGAATCGGGCAAGGTTTGAGGAGGCCTCGCTGGTGCAGGTGACATAGTATGCGGCAAGGGCATAGGTCATCGAAGGGATAGAGCATTCGATGGTCTCTGCCCCCAGTCCCTCGAGAGTGGCGATTGCGTTTTGGACCTTTGCGGAAACGGCGGGGTCGACCCCCTCGCCGAAGAACTCTTCCGGCACCGCGATGCGCAGTCCCTTCACGTCGGGGTCGGGGGTATGGTCATAGGGGCGATCATAGGTGGTCGAGTCGCGGGCATCGGGCCCTGCGATCACCGACATGAGCGTGTTTACATCCGTGACCGTCTTTCCCAGGGGGCCTATCTGTTCGAGCGAGTTGGAGTAGGCAATCAGGCCGTATCGGGAGACCCTGCCGAAGGTCGGTTTGAGTCCCACGACGCCGCAGAATGCTGCCGGACAGCGGATGGAGCCGCCGGTATCGCTGCCGAGCGCCATGTCGACCATGCCGGATGCGACGGCTGCCGCACTTCCGCCGGACGACCCGCCGGGTACACGTCCGGGGTCCACGGGGTTGGTGGTCGGACCGAATGCACTGTTCTCTGTCGTAGTCCCCATCCCGAACTCGTCCATATTGGTCTTCCCGACGATTGCCGCACCGGCCTGTCTGAGCAGCGTCACCACATGGGCGTCATAGGGAGGCACATACCCTTCGAGGATCCGTGATGCACACGTCGTGGGCATGCCGGCGGTGGAGATATTGTCCTTAACGGCTACCGCAATTCCTTCCAGTGGTCCGCCATTCGTCTCGAAGAGGGCCAGATCAAGGGTCGAGATGAAGGCGTTGTGCCTGTCTTTTTCATCAAAAATATATCCGCCTTCCACTCACATCACCTTTGGAGCCCGGATAAATCCGTCCTCGGTTTCCCCGGCGTTTGCCGTTGCCTCTTCCTGTGAGAGCGAGGGCGTAACGACATCCTCGCGGAGCACATTCTCGAGGTCCGGCATCCCCTCCTCACCAGGGGGTACCTGGTCAAGGATGTCAAAATATTCTAGAATTTCATTGAACTGGGAGGTAAATGCCCCCAGTTCGTCTTTCGATATGGATATATCTGCAAGTTTTGCAATTATTTCAACGTCGCTCTCGTTTACCATGTTCTCAGGCCCTGGTTAATTGGTTTATGTACCCTTGCACGGAATTTTTATAACCATTGTTACGTGCACCCCGACGGATGACCTTCCAGATGCCACTGCCATACTGCATTGCCTTCTTTTCATAACAGGCAATCTCTGCGGGCAGGTATTGGCGTGCAACCAGACGCAGCGGCCGTTTTCTCACCCCGCCGAAGACCCGTTCGGCGGCTGGGATGCCCTCTGCGGCGCGCACAACCCGGCAATCAAGGTAGGGGCAGGAGATGGCGCACCCGAAGAGACCGGCAACCGCCTGGTCCCGTGTGCCCTGGATGCGCAGGCCTTCGAAGTCCTTCCTGAAGAGCCCCTCCATATCATTAGTCTCGAGGTAGCGTGCGTATCCGCCGAAGAGTTCATCAGCACCCTGCCCGGCGAGGATGCGGCGGTGGCCGTGTTCTCCTGCCCAGCGTGCCACGAAGTACAGGGTCGAGGCGATAGACACATCGACGGGTGACATTCTCGGTATGACCTGCGTGACGGCTTTCAGGGCAGTTTCCACCTCTTCCGGCTGTATGATTACACTGGTATGGTCGAGGCCAACCTCCGCTGCCACCCGTGCGGCATGGCGGAGGTCGTGCGACCCTTCGATACCGACCGTGACGCAGGGCAGGTCCGCAATGGCTGCGATAAGCGCCGAGTCCACACCGCCGGAGAAGGCAACCACCCCTTCGCTGTTTCGCAGGAGAACTGCCGTTTCGATGGCATCTGCAAGGGGCAGTGCCGGAGGTTCCGGCGAGACCCTCCCGATGGCCACTCCGTCAACGACGATCTCACCCGGTCCGCACTGCCCCTGGATGATGCCCAGGCAGTCACGGGCACAGCCCCCGTCCCATGCAAGGGAGAACTCTCCCCCGCATGCTTTGAGCCATGCATACCCTTCGCTAAGAGCGTCCGCAATATCGGCGGTCGTCATGACTCTGCCGTCACGTTCAATCCAGCCGGTGAGAGAGATGTCATCTTTCATGGGTATTCAGAAATCCGTACAGGGATATCCCTGTCCCACATAGGTTGCCGCCGGATACAGAAAAAGAGTGTGGAGCATACCATTTGTCCCTGTCATCTGTTCCGCATCACCTCAAGTGTTGGTACCTGGCCATGACACCCTGCGCATATGCGATAAAATCTTCCGGTTCCGTGATGAACGTGCGGGAAAAAAGGTTGGGGAATCTGGAGGAATTTCCCATCCGGGGTTTATTCTGCGGTGAGGGGACGAAGTTTTGCGTTTAGCCGTTCGACCTGCACGACGGCGGTCCCGATATAGTTGTCCGGGTTGAGAAGGGCGGTGATCTCGCCGGTGGTGAGAAGGGCGGCCACTGCACCGTCACCGGCAAAGACTTCTGCTACGGGACGGTTCTCTTCGAGGGCGATCATGGAGGCGACCCGGACCCGTTCGTGGGCGTCCTGGCGGTCCATGCCGCGCCGGGTAAGTTCGATCATGACCGACTCTGCCATATTGACCCCGTGGAGGAGCCCCAGGTTTCTGCGGATATTCTCCTCGCGGATATTAAGTCCCGTCAGTACCTTCGTCATCACGGTGAGGATATGGTCGCAGAGGATGGACGACTCGGGGAAGGTCACCCGTTCGCATGAGGAGTTGGTCAGGTCCCGCTCGTCCCAGAGGGTGTTGTTCTGGAGTGCCGGTTCGACCATCGCCCGGACAATACGGGCAAGGCCACAGACCTGTTCGGATTTGATGGGGTTTCTCTTGTGGGGCATCGTCGAGGATCCCACCTGTTTTGAGCCGAACGCCTCTTCCAGTTCACCGATCTCCGAGCGCTGCATCATACGGATCTCCACGCCGATCTTATCGAGCGTGGTTGCAAGGTTTGCGAGGAACATGATATACTCGGCAAACCGGTCACGCTGGATGATCTGGTTGGAGACGTCCACGGGGGTCAGCTCGAGGTACTTCATCATCTCTGCCATCACCAGGTCGCCCTTGTCCCCGAGGGAGGCCTGCGTCCCCACCGCACCGGTCATCTGACCGACGGCAACCCGGGGCCGCATCTCTCTCAGGCGCTCGAGGTGACGGGCGACCTCGGAAGCCCAGATGGCAAACCGGAGACCATAGGTCGTCGGCACACCGATCTGGCCATGGGTCCGGCCGGCGCAGACTACCAGTTTCGTCTCCATGCTGCGGTCCAGGAGCACGGCCAAGAGAATTTTTATCTTCGTCTCAAGGATGGCCAGGCTCTCTTTGAGCTGGAGGCCCGTTGCGGTATCGAGGATGTCGTTCGACGTTGCACCGTAGTGGACCCAGCGACCCGCGTATCCGCAGACCTCGGTCATTGCCCTGACCACTGCCATCATATCGTGGTTAATCTCCTCCTCGATTGCCTTGGAGCGTTCAAGCGAGGCATCATGAGCCCGGGCTTCAATTGCTGCTGCGTCTGCCTCAGGGATGATGCCGGTCCTCGCTTCGGCGACCGCGAGGGCGACCTCTGCACTGATAATGGACCTGAAACGGTTCTCCTCGTCCCAGACAGCCCGCATCTCCGGCGTCCCGTACCGGAAGTCAATGGGGTGAATTGCCATAGTACCCCAGTATTGGGGGTGAGGAGGTAAAATTGGTTTGGCGTCTGCGCCTATTCCCTGACCTGGTACTCTGCCTCGATGACATCCTCGTCCTTGTCCTGTTCGGGGAGAAGGACGGTCGCGATGATATAGAGGGCAACGCCGAGCACCACATAGGTCAGGACAGTGAATGCAATCCATGCAAGACGCACAAGGTTCGGGTCGATGTCATAGGCCTCACCGATCCCTCCACAGACTCCGGTGAGGATCCTGTTTTTGCGTGACAATTTCACTTCTTTCATCGGATTCACTCTCCTGTAGATCTGTGAATTCGAATGCATATGTTCTTTCCCCGGCCGGGCAGGTATCCAATAGTACATGTGGCAGGACTGCCAAACATCTGAAGAGCAATGGCCACACTTGATGATTTCTTCCCCTACCCCGCATATCGGCCGCACCAGCAGGAGATGCTTGCAACTGTTGCGCGTGTGGCACGTGAAGGCGGCATTGGCATGATTGACGCCCCTACGGGAAGCGGCAAATCGAGTGTAATCGCCTCGCTTCTCTCCGAAGCGAACGGAAGAAAGATTGTGGTGGCGGTACGGACCAAATCGCAGCTCACCACTTTTATCAGGGAACTCGAACTCATCCGCAAAAAGCAGCCCGGCCTGCGCTATGCCTATCTCATCGGGAAACGACAGATGTGCCCTGCCGTCGGCGAGGGGGATACCTACCGTGTCTGCGAAGGACTCAAGTCGTTTTCAGCGGCACTTCTGCGCGACAGGGCAAAGGCGGGGTCGCTTATTCCCGCCAAGGACCGGGTCATCGAGGAGCAGCTGCGCAGGCAGGACCCCGAACATCCCCTTCTCTGTCCGTATTTCATAAAAAGTAGGGTCTTTGTGGATTCCGGTGAAGGTCTGCGGATGGTCCCGTCTGCCTCCCTTCGGACCCGTGCGGAACAGGTCTCCAAACAGAGAATCCCCCCGGATAAACTACATGAGTTCTGCGGGGGCCTCTGCCCGTATGAGGTGATGATGCAGGCGGCGCGGGATGCCGATGTTCTTCTGCTTAACTTCCACCATCTCTTCAACGACGATATCCGCGATCAGCTCTATCAGTCGCTTTCCATAGAACCCGAACAGACGTTTCTGCTTGTGGATGAGGCCCATAACTGCGGCGATACCGTCGAGGCCATCCAGAGCGTCATCATTGCCCGTGCGACGATGGATCAGGCCATGAATGAACTCGGACGCATGCGGGGACGGACCCCGGGGGTCGATGCCCTGATCAACCTCTGCCCACGGGTGATGAATTTCATGGATTCCCTCTCGCGTTCATTTAAAGAGGAGGACTGGTTCGATCCCCAGAACTTCGAACGGTTCGTCCTCAACGGAACGCTCTATAGCCGGGTGGATGAGATCGTCGACGATCTCCTGCGGGTCGATGAGGCCCATCGCGAGGCGCAGATTCAGGCGGGGGATTTCAAAGAGAGTGCCATCGAACGGCTGACTGAATTTTTTTATCGTATCATGCGGGCCAAGGACGACCCCGCCTTTCTGACGGTCTACCGGAAGCGGGACGGTGAGGTCTCCCTGCAGGTGCGAAGCATCGATCCCTCGTCCACCCTTCGCGATATCGCCTCGTTTCACGCGTGTGCGGTCTTTATCAGTGGCACACTCTCCCCGCTGGAGAGTTATCGCCGCCTCTATTTCGAGGATCTCCCGGTCACCACCCTCTCCCTCCCGAATTCGTTTCCCACGGAAAACCGCCGTCTCTTCTGTGCGGAGGATATCACGTCCGCCTACAGTATGCGGCGCGATCGTGAGCATACCGAACTCGTGGATGGCTATATCCGGGCATTTGCCCGCCTTCCCGGCAACCTGGCAGTCTATTTCCCTTCATATGATCTCATGCACCGGTTTACCGGGGACCTCCCCTCCCGGCTGAACGGAAAGGAGGTCTTTATCGAGCCTCCTTCGGCAGCAGAGGCCGATGCAGCCCTGAAGAGGTTTGTTTCTCTTCCCTCCGCCGGAAAAGAAGGCATAATATTCGGGGTGTGCGGGGGAAAATGGTCGGAAGGGCTCGACTACCGCGGAGATCAGCTCTCCGGCGCCTTTGTCTTCGGCCTTCCCCTCGCCCCGTTCAACGACGTCCGAAAGATGGTCATCCAGTACTTCAGGAACAAGTTCGGGCCGGAAGGGGAGTTTATCAGTTATACCCTGCCTGCGGTCAACCGTGTGCTGCAGGCACTTGGCCGTGTCCTGAGGACACCGGAGGACCGGGGAGTGCTCGTCATCGGGGAGTCACGGTTCCTTGAAAAAGGCGTACGTCCCGGCCTCCCACAATGGATGACCGATGAGATGGAGGTCTGCACCTTTCCGGCGTTTCGGAGTGAGGTGCAGAAATGGCGCTGAGGGAAGGTGCCTGTCGCTTCGGTCTCTGGTGGGTGCATGTCACATGGTCGAAGGAGACGGTATATTCTCTCAGGTTTGCACGTGAAGGGGCCGGCGGGGAAGTCCCCGCACAGGTGCGTTCATACCTGAACGGCAAATCGTGCCGCCTCGGGGAGCTCTCCAGCGTTGCAACTGCCGACGGAGTTCCCTACTCCGGGGTGTACCGGGTGGTCCGTCAGATCCCCTGCGGAGAGACGAGAACCTATGCCGAGGTGGGGGCAAAGGCCGGTACCAGTCCGCGGGTGGTAGGGATTGCCATGCGTAGAAATCCGACCCCGCTCGTCGTGCCCTGTCACCGGGTGGTTGCAGCACATGACATCGGCGGGTATACCCCGGATGTTTCTCTCAAAAGCGACCTTCTCGCACTCGAAAAGAAAATTCTGTCGCATATTTAAAGGAAGAATACGCATATGTTCCACAGAGGTTTGGTATGAAGATTGCTGTTCTCGGGGCAGGTGCGGTCGGCCTTTCGATTGCCGCACGGCTCTCAACGCTTTGTGACGTCTATGCAGTCGCCCGCCCGCGACATGTGTCCGCGATAGAGAGGGGAGGTCTGCGCCTCACTGGGCTCTGGGGGGATGATCTGTACAGCCTTCCCTGCGGAACCGATCTTCCCGCCGCTGACTACGACTATCTATTGATCACCTCCAAGTCTCTCGCCACCCGTTCCATCTGTGAGGAATTTGGTGACAGGTTTGGGGGTGCGGAGGTGGTCTCCATCCAGAATGGCATAGGTAACGAGGAGATCATCCGCGAGTTCACCCCTCATGTCATCGGCGGGATGATTATCACCGGATTCGAATGGCGGGGAGACGCCGATGTGCATGTGTCGGTCATCGGTGGAACGGCCAACTTCGGTCGGTTTCCAGAGGGTGTGGATGAACCGGTACGGCGTCTGGCTGCTCTCTTTGAGGAGGCGGGCATCGGGGCCGAGGGACATCCGGCAATCCGCACGGCATTATGGGGTAAGACGCTCTACAATGCCGCTCTCAATCCTCTCGGTGCCATCATGAACGTGCCGTACGGTTCCCTAACAGAGCCGCACGCATGGCATGTCATCCGGCAGATTGTGGAGGAAGGATTTGCTGCAGCCTGTGCGGACGGCGTCACCATGGAATGGGAAACGGCCGAAGAATACCTCGAACACCTGGCGCAGCATCTCATCCCTGCAACGGCCCAGCACCGCTCCTCGATGCTCCAGGACATCAGTGCCGGCAGGATCACCGAGATCGATTTCATCAACGGTGCCATTGAGAGGATTGGTGCAGCACACGGCATTCCCACAACGGTCAACACCGTCATCTGTGACCTGATTCATTTCCGGGAATCAGTAATGAAGAGATAACGCAGAGGAGAAGTATTCGTGATGCGATCGGCGATCATTCTTGTCGGAGGAGAGGCACGGCGTGCCGGCGGCCGGGAGAAGTACCGGTTTATGTATGAGGGGGAAACCTTTCTTTCGCGTCTCATCGTCACGCTGGATGAGGTGGTCGATGAAGTCCTGATTGTAGCCCGTGATACCGCACAGTGCGCACGCGTGGCGGAGATGACGCACGTACGCATCGTTCCTGATCGTCACCCGGGGATTGGCCCGGCAGGCGGGCTGCAGGCAGGTGCACTGGAGGCGCGGGGTGATCTGGTCTTTGGTGTAGCCTGTGATATGCCCTGCGTCAATGCCGAGGTGGTCGACCGTCTCTTCAGGCTGATTGACGGGTATGATGCGGTCATCCCCTGCTGGGGGGATGATACGATGCTCGAGCCACTGCATGCCGTCTACCGGCCCCGGGCCCTTCTCTCTGCCTATGAAGCGTCGACATCGCATTCCCTCCGAAGCCTGACCCGCCACCTCAATACCCGGTTTATCGATGTGGAGACCTTCCGGGATATCGATCCGGATCTGCGGACCTTTACAAATATCAACCGTTTAGAGGATCTGAGGGAGATTGCGGCCTGCATGGAGGATGCTGACAGCCGATGATGCAGGTGAGGATCATCGCCGTGGGAAAGGCAAAAGAACCGTTTTACCGGGAGGGCGTTGCGGAGTACGCCAAACGTCTGACCGGCATGGCGAAGGTCGCGATCGTCGAAATCCCAGATGAACCGACACCTGTGGGGGCGTCTGCTGCAGAGAAGGCAAAGATCCTTGATGCCGAAGGGAGACGCATTGTAAAGACGCTGCATCCTGGAGAATACTGTATTCTCCTTGACCTGAAGGGGGATCTCATGACCTCCGAAGCATTTGCAGCGAAGATTGAGGAGCTTACGCTTGCCGGGACCTCCAAATTCGCCTGTGTGATAGGGGGAAGCCTCGGGGTGTCGGATGATGTCAGGCGACGTGCCGATCTCCGGTTGTCCCTCGGCCCGATGACCTATCCGCACCAGATGGCGAGACTCATCATAGCAGAGCAGCTCTACCGGGCCTGCATGATTGCAAAGGGTGCACACTACCACAAATAAACAGCCACCTGAACCGTTCGGGACACTTCGTCAAGAACGATCCCGGATGACGGCACCGGACCGGCCACCATATTTTCCAAAGTTCTTCAGGCCGGAAGCGTCCCTTTTTTCCGGATAGTGCACGATGCAGAAAGAATGCAGACGACATGCGGTCCGATGAACGTGCGGTCCTGTATGGACATACCTCCGTTCCTTTTCCTTGTGTGAGTGGTTAAGGAGCAATGAAAAATATTAGAGGGCTGAAAAAAAGGGGGGCCGGAATACTGTTGGCCTGTTCAGAAGGGAATTCTTCTCCCGGATGCATCCCTGCTGTACCTGCCGAACTCACTGCTCTGGAGCAGGACATCTCCGGTGAACACCGGCCCGTCCCTGCAGACCCTGAGGCCGGAGGGGTCACAGCAGCAGGATCCGCAGATGCCGACCCCGCACTTCATGTACCTGTGTAGGGAGAACTGTCCGCGGTCAGCGACACCGTGGGCATCCAGTATGGCAAGGACCGCCTTCATCATCATCTCGGGCCCGCAGACACAGATGGTGTCATAGGAGGCAGGGTCCGCTTCTTCCAGAAGTGCCGTTACAAACCCGTGATGCCCACGTGTGCCGTCATCCGTCGCTATTCTGAGGTCCACCTTCCCATTAAGTTCGTCCGCGTAGAGCAGCTCCTCTGCAGTCCGTGCACCGAGGATGAAGGTATCTGCCTGGCCATAGGTCACCAGTGGCCGCAGGGGTGCGGCACCGACACCACCGGCAACGGCCAGTACCCGCCCTTCGGGGGAGAACCCGTTGCCCAGCGGTCCTTTGATGCCGATTACGTCTCCTTCGCTGCGGGAGAAGAGGGCGCCGGTTGCTTCACCGACCTTCTGGACGGTGATGGCGTTGCCTGCGGAGAGGGCCATGGGAATTTCATCGATTCCCGGTATCCAGACCATGCAGAACTGCCCTGCCTGTGCTTCGAAACGTCTTGAGAACTCGAAGGTCCTGATTGACGCGGTCTCACGAACGATATGGGTGATGACGACCGGTTCGGATGGAATTTCCTCAATCATGAGCACACCCCACAATGTCGCACGCGTCTTCGCCGCCGTCACGACGGTACAGCTGCTGTGCAACCGAGGAAAATATGGTGTCTGATTCGATGAGGGCGCTTCCGATCTCAACGGCGGATGCCCCTGCCATCATCATCTCTACGACATTGTCGGCTGTCGACACACCGCCGCACCCGATGACAGGAATGTCGCATGCCTCATAGAGCTCCCAGACGCAGCGAACGGCAATGGGGAATATCGCCGGGCCCGAGAGCCCCCCCATCCCGTGTCCGAGCACCGGGCGCCGCATACCGGTGGAAATGCGCATCGCCTTGACGGTGTTGATGGCAACGACGGCATCGGCGCCGCCTTCCTGCGCGGCTATACCAAACTCTGCAATCGAGCAGACATTCGGGGTGAGCTTCACCCAGACCGGAAGGCCAGCGCGTTTCGCGGCACGGGTGCATTCCCTGACCATCTCCGGGTCCGAACCGAGTGCCGCACCATATCCTTCCGCGTGCGGGCAGGAGAGGTTGAGTTCCAGCCCTTGGACCTTCCCTGCAAACCAGGACGCCACTTCCCCGAACTCTTCGGGTGTGCCGCCGAAGATGCTCGCGATCACCGGCTCGTGGGAAAGCCGGTCAAGTTCACCGAGAAAATCCTTTGACGGGTTGGGCAGCCCCATTGCATTCAGGATTGCTCCATCGATTACGGCGACACAGGGGCCCGCATGGCCTGTTTTTGGTTCCGGACCTATGGACTTGGTTACGACTCCTCCCGCACCGAGGGAGAGCATCCGGGCAAGCGATGCACCCGTCGTCCCCAGCAACCCTGCGGCCAGAATGAGGTGATTGTTCAGCCGGACACCGGCAATATCAACCGGTCCGGGACATAAGGCGACCATCTGGTAAAAAATTGTAGTTATTTATTATTAGCATACCCATACTTGATCCATGACCAGCCTTGCGGTGATGGGGGCCGGACGGATCGGCGGCGAGGTGGCGTTCCTCGCAACGGTCCTCGGGCTTGCTGATGAAATCACCCTGTATGATATAAATCGTCCTCTCCTTGAGGCACAGATTCTTGAGCTCTCCCACACGGGGCTGGATGTTCGTCTGTCAACGGATCCCGTGGCCATTGCCAGTGCCGATATTGCCGTCTTTGCAGCCGGATCCCCCCGAAATCCGGGGGTGCGGACGCGTGCCGATCTTCTGGGAGTAAATCTGCCGGTCGCCGACCATTGCTGCCGGCTGCTGCAGGGATTTACCGGTGTGCTGGTGACGATAACAAACCCCATGGATGCAAATAATTACTACCTGTGCAGGGCTACCGGGCTGCCAAGGGAACGCTGCATCGGATTTGGCGGTCAGCTGGACTCTGCGCGGTTTGCGACCTTCCTGAAGGAACGGGGGAGGGAGGGTCCTGCATGGGTCCTTGGAGAACATGGGGAGCACCAGGTGCCCCTCTTCTCCCATCTGGACGCGGAGGTGCCGGTTGAGGAGCGCGATGCAATACTGGCCCGGATGCGGGGGTCGAGCATGCCGGTAATAAAAGGGAAGGGGGGAACCGTCTTTGGGCCGGCCTGGCATATCTCCGCCCTCCTGAAGTGCATCACCCTCAATGAAAGGCGGGTACTTCCGGTCTCCTGTGTCCTTGACGGCGAGTATGGGGTGAAGGGGTGTTCCCTCGGGGTGCCGGCCCGTATCGGCCTAAATGGTATTGAGGAGATTTACGAATGGACGCTCGACGAGTGGGAGGAGGCCCGTTTCCGTGACGCAGCAGAGTCTTCATGCGTTCTGTGCCGGCGATCAGACGTCTGAGGACGCCCGTCTCCGCCTCGCCATCAACCAGGTGGAGTACTCCAACAGTCCCGACGGTCCGGTTATCCACATATTCGGCCGGGATGCAGCAGGAACCGCAGCCCACGTCCGGGTGACAGGTTTTCAGCCGTATTTTTATGCGCCGGCCGAACGGGCGGATGCTCTTCCTCCCCACCCGAAGACCGAGGTGGACCATATCACGGAATACCGGTCAATCCGTGGCGAGCTCCTCCGGAGAATTTACACCTTTACACCCGGAGACGTCCGGGAGGTCAGGGATTATTATGCCCCGCACTTTGAGGCAGACATTCCGTTTGCGACACGATATCTCATTGATATGGGACTCACCGGCGGCATTGAAGTCCCCCGGTGTGAAACGGATTTCTCCGAGGTCGTTCCTGCGGAGGTACAGGCGCCGGCACGCGTCTGCATGATGGATATCGAATGTGAGGATGAACGGGGATTTCCGGATGCTGACCGCGACCGGATCATCTGTATTACCTGCTGGGACTCGTTTGACGATGCCTACGTGACGTTCTACGCGCATCCTCCCGAAAAGAAGGGATCTGATCCCCTGCCGGTGCGGGAAAGTCATGTGGTGAAAGTCTGTCCCACGGAGTATGCACTCCTGCAGGCTCTTATGGCATATC
>JAENZA010000164.1 GCA_016841485.1 Methanobacteriota archaeon | reverse complement strand
GCCGCCGGGCTCCTGGGTGCCGGAACAACCCCGCACTCCTCGCACGCCGCCGTCGAAACGACCTCCTGCTCGATCCCCAGGACCGCACGGCCGATCTCGGCAAAGACCCGCTCCTCGTCCACTGCGGCCTCCGCCCATCGATCGTCGACGAAGTAGAGGTACGGGAGACGCAATCGCAAACTACTTTATCTCGTACTCTCTTTTTTCACATATCCTGATTAAAAAACCCGGGCTCACGGAGAACTGCGGCTCTGCGGGATTCAGGAAAAACTATCGAGAGATACGCATGAAAATGAAAATTGCAGGACTTCTTCTGGTGATCGGCATCCTTGCATGCGGCTGCATCGCCGCATCCTCGTCGGGAGACAACGGTGCCGCTGCCGTTCCGGCACCACTCACTCAGGCCGATGAAGCGGTATCGCACAACCTTGACGAATACATGACGGCGCTAACTGATGCAGGCCGGTTCAGCGGTGCCGTGCTGGTGGCACGGGGCGATACCGTGCTCCTCTCGAAAGGTTACGGCATGGCCAACTACGAATTCTCCGTCCCCAACACGCCGCAGACCGTCTTTCCCATCGGCTCCAACACCAAACAGTTTACTGCGGCCGCCATCATGAAGCTGCAGGAGCAGGGCCGGCTGAATATCACCGACCCGATCGTGTGGTACGTCCCCGACGCCCCGCAATGGGAGGAGATCCGGATCTACCAGCTGCTGAACCACACATCGGGGATCCCGTCCGAGGGAGGATTCCTCCTGACGGACCCCGTCGATTACCCGCTCCCCGAACTCGTGAGCCGGTTTGCCGACCTTCCTCTCACCTTCGAGCCCGGGAAAAGCTACACCTACTCCAATAACGGCTACATCACGTTGAGCTACATCATCGAGCGGGCATCGGGCATGTCGTACGACGAGTATCTGCAGGAGAACATCTTTGAACCGCTCGGGATGACCGGCACCGGGCAGGATAATGCCCGTGACGTCTTCGCGAACCGTGCGAGCGGCTATACCACGATGGACGGCAGGCCCGTCCACTACGATCTGCAGAACATCCACAACTCCTACGGCGCCGGATCATTGCACTCCACGACAGAAGACCTCTACGCATGGGAACGGGCGTTCCACACGCCGGGCGTTATCCTCACTGCGGAGTCGATCGATACGATGACCGAATACGGGTACGGCATTGTCGGCGCCGTCATGTGCAACCGCACCGTCTTCGGCCACGGCGGGCGCAACTTCGGGTTCATTTCGTATACGCTCTATTATCCGGACGAGAACGTGAGTATCATGTTCCTGTCGAACTATGACAGAACCCCGATGGGAGGCCTGCCCAGGGATCTCTCGGCGATCGTCTTCGGCGAGCCGTACTCCCTGCCACAGAAGCTTGAGCGTAAGGCCGTTGCCCTGAACGACACGGCGCTTGCGGAGTACTCCGGAACCTATGCACCTGTGTGGGAAGCGACATGGACGTTTACCGTCGTCCCGGACGGCGACCGTCTCTTCTATACCTCAGTGGTCCCCCACGAGACCGTCGAACTCTTCTTCGAAGGCAACGATACGTTTTTTGTGACTCCCGAATCGGCAGACGCGTTCATATTCACCCGTGACGACAACGGCACCATCGACGGGATGGTGATGTATACGCTGGAAGGCGCATACGACGAGGCGGTCAAGGTCTCGTAAACTATTTTTGGGGATGAATAGCGGGTCTTGGAAACGACGCCCGACATACCCGCCCCGCAACCTGCCCCTTTCTTTATCGGATCAGACAACGCAGTACCGGTAATGGATATTTCATTCATCTTCACCATGCACGAGGGGCTGCCCCGCCAGGGGCCGGGGAGCAACGCGTGCACGAGAAAAGCGTTTATGATGCTGAACAATCTCCCGGAGAAGCCGGAGATCCTCGATATCGGGTGCGGGAGCGGGATGCAGACGATAGAGCTCGCCCGCATCTGCCCTGAATGCCGCATCACCGCCGTCGACATCCACCAGCCGTTCCTGGACGACCTTGCCCGGAGAGCGGCAACGGCCGGGGTCGGCGACCGGATCACGACGGTGAGGGCGTCCATGGACGATATGCCGTTCGGGGATGCATCATTCGATGTCCTCTGGGCGGAGAGCTCCATCTTCGTCGTGGGGTTCGGGGAGGGATTGCGGTTGTGGAAGCGGCTCATCCGGCCGGGCGGATACCTCTGCCTCACCGAATCGGTCTGGTTTACGGATAGTCCCTCGGCGGAGGCGGTTGCGTTCTGGAACGACTGCTACCCGGCGATCAAGACGGCCCGGGAGACCGGTGCGATCGCCGAGAGCGCCGGCTATGAGGTCGTCGCGACCTTCCGGCTCCCCGGGTCCGTGTGGTGGGACAACTACTATATGCCGCTCCAGAAGCGTCTGCCCGAGCTGAAGAAGGCGGCCGCCGGCAACCCGGATGCGGAGGCGCAGGTGGCGTTCTCCGAGCGGGAGATCGAGATGTACCGCGAGCACGGAAGCGAGTACGGCTACGAGTTCTTCGTCCTGAGGAGGTGCTAAGCCACCCAGGGAGATTACCCACCTTTTAGAAACAAACCTCTTCCAGCGGTCGGTCTTTATCGAACCACAAAATGTAGCCGTAGATGATACCGATTGCGATAACAATCTTCGCGCCCGGGATCATGTCGCTTAAGAGCACAGCAACGAGTATTGCCAGCCCGACCGTACCAGGAGAGATTAGCCGGCTACTCCCGGGTGATGGCAGGCAGTGGAGAACTCGCCGAGAAAGACCTAAGACCTGTACCAATCAGTCAGCACCCCCCCGCTATGAGATCCTCGAGGTTTGCCGTCGCTCCCTTCGCATGCCCCTACGCCGTCTCGTGCCGCCGCAGGAACTCCCGGATCTTCCGGGACTCGATCCAGCCCCGGTCGAGCTGCTTGACGATCGCGTTGATCCGCTCGA
>JAENZA010000163.1 GCA_016841485.1 Methanobacteriota archaeon | reverse complement strand
TTACTCATACGTCGCGACGATAATCCTCGTCGTTCTCGCGAGCGCCGGGTGCCTGGGACCGGTTGAGACCAATACAACCGCAAATATCACGGTAGAACCCACACTGGAGCCCTGCGAAACGTGCACCGTCCCCGAAGACTTCTGCGGCCCGCCCGGGGTCTGCCCGGGGGAACCGGTGAACGGTATCTACGTCTTCACGGACAGGAACGTCTACCGGATCGGGGAGGTGGTGGAGTTCGGCATCGTCAATTGCGGCGATGAGCCGGTGAAGTTCGGCAACCCGCGCCCATGGTGGATTGACAGATGGGCCACAAACGAATCAGGATGCATGCCGGGCAATTGCACCGGCGGCACGTGGGAGCTCGTCGGCAATGCGGGATGTGCTCCGGCCGTGATGTGCTTCCTCGACCCCGGAGAGAACTGGACGGTGCGTTGGGATACTTCAGGGGCGAACCGAAGTGAGACCATATACATGGTGGCGGACAACCTCACTCCCGGGACACACTGCATCTGGTACGAAGGCGGCTACGCCAAGGAGTTCGAGTTCGTGTGAGCGTAACGGCAGCACAGGCATGCTGCGGCTTCCGTGTGCGGATGCGTTGCGGCAGCAGCGCAGACGGGGCGCTCCACGCGAAAAAAGGGTAGTGTCCCGGAATATAACTGAAAAAGTTTTTCATAGAATCTGACCGTATTACGTTGAGCAATACCCTGCGTTCATACCAAAAGCTCACATTGGGGAGTTTTTCCTACTATCAGTTGTTTCTTGGGGCACTACTAGCACCGTTGCCGATGGTGGACACTAGTGTACCCTGTACGGCGGCGCCGTGATAAGGGTTTCATCTCCAGAAAAGGGATCAAACCCCTTACTTTCGGCAAAAACCTGCCGACGTGTAAATGAATTGGACAGAATTTCTAAATAGATCACTGTTCATGTCATTGTGTGGATGCTTCAGAGCGGCGTCCGCAAAAGGTGTGGGGCTGCCCATCCCTGGTTGACGACCGGATGACGCGCCCCGCATGCCCGGAGGCAAAGGGAACGTATGCGTTCTGCGTACTTAAATGTGTGCCTCTTTTGCCTCCGGGTCACGACTGGAGGAAAGAAAAATGAATGGAAAGAACAGGACAAGAAACGTGGGTCAAACAGTTGGAATCCTAATAACATTGTGCATATTTGGCGCAATGCTTGTTCCTATGGCAAGTGCATATGGTAATGGTGAATATGCCGGCTTGGACACATCTGATCTATCAGAGGAAGATTATTACAGGGAGTTAATCTCCAACCTTATTGGGAAAGATATCACTTACGCAGAATTCTACGAAGCAGTCTATCCCGGCGAGATGGAGAAACTTCCAGAAGATCTCCAGAACCTATATAAATCCAGTAAAATTCAATGGACTGCTCCCGAAGAGCAAATGCCAGAACCTCTCACAGAAGAGGAGATGAGTGAGATCAGGTCAAGGGCATCTGATTCGGAATCCAGTCTCAACAAAGTCCCGTCTGCGGAAGAAGGTGTTGTAGTTCTTCGAAATATAATGAACAATAATAGCGCATCGAGGGATAGCGATTTAGGCGTTGCTGGGTTATCATGGGCTTTTCATGGAAACAGGGTTGTCGACTATTATTCTTCAAGTCAGGCACAGCCTGCTATATCAATACCCTACATGTCGACGAAAACACGATTATTCATGTTCGTCGAGCCAGCGTGGGTGGAGATCGCAAACAAGGAGAAAATTGGGATTCTTGTTACATCCCAGACAGTAATGGGGCAAAAATCCGTAGATGGAGGCTATTATTACCAGGTGCTTGGTGACCACTATTGTGTCCCGCCTCTAGGTTATGTTGTAGTAGGGCCTAATCCGGCGTATAGCACGAGCCAAGTATTTTACGTTAGTTGATAATGAACTGTTGGACAGAAAAACGATTTCTTTTTTGAACAAGTCTTTCTCAGGTCAGTGGGAATTTTAGAGAACATATAGTTAGTGAATTATGATAAAACTATAAATCATAACTCTTAGCGCTACTCTTTTGGATTTTGAGGACCCTCAGCAGTCATGGGCCGGGCGTGAACAGATCGCGTTCATGAAGCACGCTTCCAATTCTGTCTTGAAAAACGGATCAAACATAACATGGAGTCACCTGAGGTGATGCCACACCCTCTGTTTATCCATCGTGTATATGGGAGTAAGCATCGTCAAAGGCAGCAGATGTGTCGGAAGGTTGAGAACCTTCAAGGTTCCAAAGAGTAGCGCCAAGAACTATATATCCGAGAATTTAAGTAATGAAGAAGTGAGTGTATACATAATGGTACATAGAACATTACCCCACCTTTCAGTTATATCAGTTACATTCATCCTCATTTTAACTTTGCTCTCAAGCGGTTGCACTGATACCGGAAAAACCGATGAAGAGACCGTCATTGGAACGATCGTACACGTCGAAAGCGACAACGGGACATATATCATACAGGCAGAAAACGGAACATGCTATGCTCCTGTTAATCTGAACGAAAACTACCAGGTCGATGGCATGGTGGTAGGCTTCCGAGGGGTTCTTCTGGAGAATGATAGTGTGCCAGAATCACCGGGTATTCCTATCGAAATTCACTATATTGGCACATATGTTCCGCCCGGAGCAAATGCCACATTCACACTTGAGAAACTTTTGCCATGAGACAATCTCGTATTCGTCAACCCGAGTGAGAGAGTCCTCTGCATGAATTATTCTTTTGTAGGAGAACGCGTCTTCCATTCAGACATGTCCGCGCTCCTTCCGGCTCAAGAGGGAGCATTTTGCCCAAAGATCTGTGCCCCTTCCGAACTCCCGTCCTGCGGGGAGAGTTAACTCGCATACATGGTGCTCACGCTCCGACGGCACATCTGAAGAATCGGTTGGACCCGGTCTTGTCCCGGCAGAACTCCCTGGCCAACCCCGAAAAAAAGTGGTTATTCTTCTTTCAGCATCGCGTTGATCGC
>JAENZA010000162.1 GCA_016841485.1 Methanobacteriota archaeon | reverse complement strand
GTCTTCTCATCGCCGAACATGAACTCGATCATGAGCTCGGTTGCGGACTCACGGGCGGGAATCGCATCTGCAACCGCCGGGACGATGCGGGTCCTCGGGCAGATCGCCTCCATGGCGATTGCGATGACCGCCTTCTCCGTCGTCATCGGGACGGTCGTCATCTCGCCGGAAGTGGCAGATGAACTCCTGCGGGCCATCTCCGCCTCATTCATCGTCTTCGGCTGCCTCTGCACGGTGGGCATCTGGTTCTCCTATGCCCGCGGCAACCTGAGGGAGAATACCTGATTCGCGGGAAGGCAAAAACCCCATAAGCACACATTCCCGGCGTTTTTCGCAATTTTCGCCAGTTCTGTCCCTCATATACCAGGATCATCCACCACCGTGTCGTTCCGGTCAGCTGCGGGGAAATATCTCAGGCCCAATAGTTACAATTAAATAACATAGTGTTATAATAACATAACATAATATGGCAAATATCTCACATAAGGAGTAACCATGACAGAACGAAATTATATGGTGAAGAACTGGATGGGTGTCGTGCTCATCGTCGTAGGGGCACTCGTGCTCATGTTTGCACCGGCCTTCTCTATGTTGGGAAGCATCCTGCTCAACGTTGGCGCCGTCTTGATATTCATTATTTTCGTCCGGCGCAGGTGGCGCAAAGAACCGGACATGCAGGACGAACGTACGAAGAAGATCGGGGCCGCCGGCCTCTCGTGGTCGTGGCTTCTGACCCTGATGCTGATGGCGGGTCTCTACCTCCTGACCACCGCACAGATCATCGACCCGGACCCCGGCCTCCTCCTCGTCGGGCTGATGCTCTTTCTGGGGGTCAGCGGCCGCCTCCTTCAGGTCTACTTCTACCGGAAGGGAGACATAGGGTACTGACCCGGTGCTAAGGAGCGAACACATATGCAGACGAGAATGAAGGAGTTTCGCGCCCGCCATAGCATCACGCAGGCGGATCTCGCCGGCCGCGTGGGGGTCCGGCGCGAGACGATCGTCCACCTGGAGAAGGGGACCTACACCCCCTCGCTGCGCCTCGCCTGGCAGATAGCAAGGGAGCTGGAGACGACGGTGGACGAGCTCTTCAGCTTTGATGATGAAGACGCGGAAAGGAATGAAGAAACGAACTGAATCGATAAAATATAGAGAAGGGTGCTCCGGCCGGGCCGGTCATCCGCACTCTTCAGAGGTGCTCGATACCGCTGCCCCGCGGCGGTCCCCACCGCATTTTTGTTGCACGAATCTTTACGGAGGTGATCACATCCCCGACCGCAGCCATCTCCTCTTCGGTGAGGATCAGCCCCTCGATGAGCTCCTCACCGGGGGCGCAGCAGGCAGTCTCTTCCAGGGGATACCGCCGGGACTCCAGGATCTCGATCTCCAGAAAACCCGCCTCCTCCATGAGCCGTACGTACTCCTCCTGCGATACGGCCCCCGCGATGCACCCGGCGTACATCGCCGCCGACTCGCGCACCTTGTCCGGGAGTGCCCCGGTAACGACAATATCCGAGATCATCAGGCCCCCACCGTGCCGCAGGACCCGGTAGGCCTCTTTGAAGACCTGTTCCTTGTCGGGAGATAGGTTGATGACGCAGTTGGAGATGACGAGGTCAATGGATTCATCCTCGACCGGGAGATGCTCGATCTCACCGAGCCGGAACTCAATCTGGGTAAGGCCCGCTATTGCGGCATTCTCCCGCGCCCGGTCAACCATCTCGTGGGTCATGTCCACACCGATAACATGCCCCTCCAGCCCTACGCGATAGGCAGCAAGGAAACAGTCGAATCCGGCACCCGATCCGAGATCGAGCACCCTCTCCCCGCCTTTCAGAGCGGCAAGGGCGAGCGGATTCCCGCACCCGAGGCCGAGATGAGCGCCTTTCGGAACTTTCCCGAGGTCCTCCTCACTGTACCCGAGAGCTTCTGCGATGGCGTCAAGGTCAGGTCCCCCGCAGCAGCACCCGCATTCACATTCCGCAACCGCTGCATACTTCTCCCGGACAGTATCCCTGATGCTCCTGGTATCCTCTTGAATTCCTGTATCAGCTGTTTTTTGTGATTTTTCTGTCATTGCACGCCTCTTCCCCAAACACAATATCATGAGATTGGCGCATGAAGGGAAGAATATTTACCTGACCGACCGGTGCTCTTCCCGTTAAGAGAACAACGAGCCGACTTGATGACCCCCATGAAACCAGGGGAGATGGGAAAGAAACCCTCCCCGTTTCTCTTGGATCATCCAAACATCACTCCGACAGAGGCATAATGCGTAGCAGACAATCTTCTATCATACGCATATGCATCCCACTGCCTCTTCCCCGGCGTACTGGCTAGACGACGGATATTTTCACCCTGCAGGAGAAGCATTCTTCAGGAATTGTAGCCGAATTCCCGATATGGTTGCTGCCGGTATCATCAAATCATTTTTTTTTACCGATTTCCACCCCAACTATCCCTTTCATGGCCCTCTCACGCCTTTTAATATATCTTCCCTGAACCGGGAGGTGTCCGTCTGAAGGTCCTCCATACCTCCGACTGGCACCTGGGGATGACGCTCTGCGGCCGCCGGCGTGAGGAGGAGTCGGCCGGATTTCTTGAGTGGCTGACAGGGGTGATTGCCAGAGAAGAGATTGACGTCCTGCTCGTCACCGGGGATATCTTCGACAACGGCACCCCGCCCGCCTGGGCCCAGGCCCTCTACTACCGGTTTTTGAAGGGCGCCGCAGAAGCGGGATGCCGCCATATCATCATCACCGCCGGCAACCACGACTCACCAGCGTTTCTCGAGGCCCCACGCCACCTCCTCGAGGCGCTCAATATCCATGTCATTGGTTCCGCGGGAAGGGACGAGCCCGGGCGCATCATCGTCCTCCCGGACGGCAATACCCGCCCCGCACTCGTCGTCTGCGCCGTCCCGTACCTCCGGGACCGCGACATCCGGCGATCAGCCCCCGGTGAGTCCATTGCCGACAAGGCCGCACGGGTCCGCGAGGGGATAGCGC
>JAENZA010000161.1 GCA_016841485.1 Methanobacteriota archaeon | reverse complement strand
CCGGTTGATACAACCCTCGCGCTTAGTAATACATTTATACCAAAACGTAATACAATCAGTCAGGTGTTTTATGCATATACCTGATGCGTTTATTCCGATTGGGCAGGCTGCAGTATACTGGATCATTGCTCTGATCTTCATCGCTCTCTCATTGAGATGGGCGCGAAAGGAGCTTACCGAGGAGAAAATCCCTCTCGTGGCGGTTTTGGCTGCAGGAATCTTTGCAATTCAGGCCTTCAACCTGCCGGTAGGTATGGGGACGAGCGGCCACCTCGTGGGAGGGGCCCTTGCCGCGATTGTCCTGGGCTCTCCCTATGCCGCGGTCTTTATCCTCACTCTGGTCTTGATAATCCAGGGCATATTCTTCGGCGACGGCGGTATCACAACCATGGGCGCGAATATTATTAACATGGGCATCATCGGTGGTTTTGTCGGGTATTACGGGTTCACGGCCTTAAAGAGCATTACCCGGAACACGTACATCTCCGCCTGGATTGCTGCCTGGTTTGCATGTTTAATACCGGCACTTGCGGCATCGGTCGAGATGTTCGTTGCAGGCACGTTTCCCCTCGTACCGGGTCTTCTGGCCATGGGTACCTACCATGCGGCTATCGGCATCATCGAAGGCGCGATCACCGCAGGAGCACTCTATCTCATATACCATGTGCGTCCTGACCTGATGTCGTTGGAGAGCGAGAGCGAGAGCGGGGTGGCGGCATGATGGAGACGAAGTCGTTTATCGCCATCGGGATCGTTCTTGCGATCATCATCGGCGTTACGGCCGTATTCTTCGCATCGAGCGACCCGGATGGGCTGGAAAGCACGGCTCTCTTCGTGCAGGGCGGCAAGACGTTGACAGGCCCGTCGCCTGACGACGGCGATCCCGAAGCAATCGGGTTCGGTACGTTTGCCTATGAAGCACCGATGCCGGATTATGCTCTGGGAGAGGAACTTGGGTCGTTTGGCGCAGTCATCGCCATCATTGTTGGCATTCTGGTCGCCTTTGCTCTCGTCTTCGGCGTTAGCAAAGCGGTTGCAGCGTCAAAACAATGATTTATCTCCTATTTTTCCAAAGTATTGATTGCAGATGCATCTGATCGAGACTCGAAATCTCTGTTACTCCTATCGGAGTACGGACCTGGCCCTGAATAATGTCAACTTCATTGCGGGCAGGAAGAAGCGGATCGCAGTAATCGGAGCGAACGGTGCAGGGAAGAGCACGCTTTTTAAGCATTTCAACGGCATTCTCAAGCCGACATCGGGGGAGGTGCTCATCCGGGGAGAACCGATCACCAGGCAGAACATCAGGGAGGTTCGGAAGTTCGTCGGCATCGTCTTCCAGAACCCCGACGACCAGATCTTCTCGCCGACCGTCGAGCAGGATGTGGCATTCGGGCCGGCGAACCTGGGACTCGATGGCAAGACGGTCCAGCACCGGGTGGACGAGGCGCTTCGCATTGTCGGAATCGAAGATCTCCGGAGTCGCGTCCCTCACCACCTGAGCGGAGGAGAGAAGAAACGAGTCTCCATTGCAGGGATCATCGCCATGGAGCCCCAGGTAATGGTCATGGATGAACCGACGGCGGGTCTTGACCCGCAAGGCGTCTCCAATCTGATCGATTTCATCAATACGCTACCGGAAAAATACGGCATGACCGTGATCATCTCTACGCACCATCTCGAGATCGTTCCTGAGATTGCAGACGAGATCTGGATCATGAACCGGGGATCTGTTGTCGGTAAGGGAACTGCTCAGGAGGTCTTCGTGCAAGAAGATCTTTTGAATTCCGCACGCCTGCAGGTACCCGTGCTCCCGCGGCTAATTCGGTCGCTCCAGCGTCAGGGAGTGGACATTCGGATGGGGTATACGTATGATGAGGTGGAGGCGGCACTTTCGGAGAAACTAAAGGGATCGCCATGATCGATGAGCTCTACGACATCGAACGTATGGCGTATCGTGACAGTCCGGTCCACCGCCTGGACGCGAGGGTAAAGATTATCATCTGCTTTGCATGCATCATAGCCGTGGTGGCATTCCCGTACTCCACGCAGGTGTACCTCTTCGGAGGAGTGATGTTCCTCTTCTTCCTCTGCTTGTGGGCGTTCTCCCGCTTGCCCCCACAGGTGTACCTGAAGCGGTTCCTCATGGTCCTTCCGTTCGGATTTTTCATCATATTCTTCCAGATCTTCTTTGAGAATCCGCGATATTCCAGTTTTAACGCGATCCTCGACCTGCCCTTCGGGATTCACGTATTCGCCGAATCGGTGGAGTTCGCCACCATCCTCGGGGTCAAGTTTCTCGTCTGCATCTCCTTTATTATCCTGCTCTCTTCGTCGACGAAGATGCAGGACCTTCTGGATGGCGCCGGGAGGCTGGGTCTGCCGCCGGAGTTTGCGCTCGTTCTGGGCATGATGATACGGTATCTCTTCGTCTTTGCCAGCATGTTCAACAAGGTGAAAAGTGCGCTTGAAACCCGGTGCTTCGATATATTCGACAGTTCTTTGCCGTATACGTATCGTCTCCGGCAGATGAGCTACACAATCGGGTCGGTCTTTATCAGGTCGTTCGAGCAGGGGGAACGCACATATGTCAGCATGCTCTGTCGGGGCTACGGAAAGGCTTCGCATATATTTCTTGCAAAAAAGCCTCTGCGCCCTGTGGAATGGGTGCTCCTGGTGGCGGCATTCGTCTTCATCGTGACGGCCTCCGTCGGGACCTATCTGCTTACATAGTACCGCCACTGAACCCTGCCTTTTGCCGGAACACACGAATGTTCTGTAATTATTCTTGGGGAGCAGATCCAAATGTCCCGGGACCGACGCTATCGGGGCTTTGCCCCGCCGCCGTGGCCCCAGGAGATGTGACGAGTGACGGGCGTCCTATGGACAAGATCTTGAGAAACCTGGAGGGTTTTGAACTGCGCCCGATGCTTCGACGTTCTCATTCAACACAATTATGTAGGCCCCCGTGCGATCCATGTCTATGAAGAGCGAATTCGGCAGAGGGTTCGTCGTCAACCTGATGCTGCTTTCACGGCACT
>JAENZA010000160.1 GCA_016841485.1 Methanobacteriota archaeon | reverse complement strand
GTGCGGGGTTGTTCCGGCACCCAGGAGCCCTGCGGCACTCCGAAGAGAACGGCGTCTCCTCTAATCCGAAAGAGATACTGCTTCCCGGATGGTAATACCGTCATAGAGGAGTCTGATGCACCCTATCATCCGCGAGAAGATCCGCGAGATCGCCCGCATTGCTGCACGCCACCGTGTGAAAAGGCTCGGGGTCTTCGGCTCGGCGACGGGCGAGCGGTTCGACCCTGCGGAAAGCGACGTCGATTTTGTCGTCGAGTTCGAACCGATGACGCCGGTGGAGCACGCAGAGGCGTACTTCGGTCTCGCTGAAGACCTGGCCGAACTCTTCGGCCGCGAGGTCGATCTCGTGGAGTTATCCGCGATCAGAAATCCGATCTTCCGTGAGTCCGTGGAAGAGACCCGCAGGGATGTCTATGCTGTCGCGTGAGAGCAGGAAGTATCTCTACGATATTGCAGAGGCCGCAGACTATATCGCACAGTTCACCGCCGGGAGGACCTATGAGGAGTACCGCAACGATCCCATGCTCAGATCCGCCGTTGAGAGGCAGTTTGAGATCATTGGTGAAGCGCTAAATCAGCTCCTCCGGCGAGAGCCGGGCCTCAAGGATAAAATCTCCGATGCATCCCTGATCATTGCGTTCAGGAATCGATTGATTCATGGGTACGCAAGCGTTTCCGATGAGGTTGTCTGGGGTGTCGTCGAAGGTTACCTGCCGGTTCTCTCCGGCGAGGTGCGGTCTCTCCTGAGAGAATGAATAAGGCCGACCGCAGAGACTTTTTCCTTGTTCTGCAACAAAGATGTGTTGTTTATTCTAATGGGGGATATCTGCTCCACAAATGTCGTTGCGCAATATCTGTGATATCCAACTGCTCGGTTCTGATCCACGGTTTGCACGGGGAACGACGCTTGCTGTAAGAATATAAGCCGTGTCACGGGCGCGGTGGCGCCTCTGCGCATTGCTTCGGTTCTCCCGGACCTACTTGCCGATCTATTCCTCATCCGGAATTGGACAGGCAAGTTCGCAGGCCCGGCAGTGCTCGATCCGCTCCCTGCCGGAGGCCTTGTCGGCCGTCATCCGCCCCAGGCACCGCTCCCGGCTGAACCTGCCGGTGCCGAAGGCATCCATCGGGCAGGCACGGATGCAGTAGCCCTCACAGCCGGCACAGGGATTATCGATCGGCGATACCTCCGGCTCGGGACACTCCAGATCGACCCACACCGCCCGAAACCGGACCCGCGGTCCAAAACCAGGGACGAGGACGAGGTTGTTCCGTCCCATCCTCCCGATGCCTGCCATGCATGCCGCATCCTTCAGATAGATCCCGCCGTCATAGATCTGGTAGGGAATGACCCGGGACCCGATGCCGTACCGCTCCTGCAGCCAGCGGCCGAGCTCCCTGCCGATATCCCGAAGGATCCGATCCCCCGGAGTTCCCCGTTCCGCCGTCCAGAGGTCGAGTTCGGGGTGCTCCGGGTCGTGGGAGAGCCCGAGGATGATGTACGTGCCCCGGTCTATCTGCGACCCCTGGTATCCGTCTGCGACTGCCGAAGGGCAGTCGATGAGCCTCTTTGCAGGGACGGCGCCCGCCACGTCCGCCCCGAGTTCACGTGCCTTTCGGAGGGTCGCCCCGATGATCTCCCGGTCGTCGGGCATTGGAGAGGGTAGGGGGCGGGGGGTGAAGAATGATCTGTTTTTCGCCGTTCCGAAAAAGAGACGGAAACCTGTTACCGGAGGGTCGGGCAAACGGTTCGGCCCTGCCGGGGACCGATCACGGCCACTGCCGGAAATCCCCGGGCGAGCGACCGGTTCTTCTCCTCCGCCTCCCGCCGGATCATTCCCTGTACTGGACTGGACAAATTGTAAATACAATTCAAAATTTGTCCATATACATGTGGCCCTGCGGGGCCGATGCGAACTACCGGCATGAGCATGCCGGACCTAACATTAATACTGGTGGAGCGCCAAATTCACAACGCTGGAAAGCGATCGATACGGGAGGAGTGGAAGATGGATCCAGGAAATCGGAGAACAACCGGGAGGAGGGAAAACGTTGCGGAGCCCGGGTCTTCGTACAGCCCCCACCTCCCGCGGGATTCGACCGCTCCGTGCTCCGTCGGCCCATCCGATATCGCACCGCAGCACCCTGAAGAGTCGCCCCGCCCCTCAAAGCAGGAAGACTTCAGGATGCTCATCGAGCGGCACAGGAAGACTCTCGACTTCCTTGCGGAATAATTCATCGACCTCTTTTTGCGACCGCGTGCAGCCAGTCGAGAACGTCTTTTCGGGTCTTTCCGCCCCCGGCAACGTCCCGTACAAAGGCATTGTTCTCCGCATCGGAGCTTGCGACGACATACCGTTCCGGGGTCCTGAGCAGGATGAGGGCTGCAAGCAGAAACGCGATCCGCTTGTTTCCCTGGACGAACGGATGCCCTGTTGCAATACCGTGGAGCACGAACGCGGCCCTCTCGAACGGATCGGGAATACGGTTGCTGACGGCGATGACGAAGTCGAGGTTTCCAGGGTTGAGCAGCCGCCCCTCGAGACCCCGGTCTTCCTCGACGCTGCTTGCCCGGATGACCTCGACCTGGTAGCCGATGACTTCCTCGACGGTGAACTCCTCCATACGCTCTCGCAACTCCCCGCCCGCTCTCCGGGTGCCGGACCGGGCAGAATGGTGAAGTGTTGGGGGTGATTGGGAAAAAGATTGTTCATGAGGCGCTCGTGAATACGTGCCGGAGAATCTGGAGATGAGGCCCCTTCTCGATGGTTCCAAGAGGGGACCCCGGGAACAACTTATATGAGCGAGAGCGTGTAGGCTGCATGACACAGCTGGAGGAGTTGAGAGTATGGAAGAGAAAGAATCAGCGTGCCCGTTTGGGAGGGAATTCGGCCCGAGGATGTGCGAGATGCACAGGCGATTTCACGAGCTGATTGCGGCGCCCGTGCAGTGGATGGTGCCTGTGATCCGGGGTGCAGGGATTCCGGTCGACGTCCGGGATCTCGAGGATGAGGTCGTGGTCGTCGCCGACCTCCCGGGGATGGAGAG
>JAENZA010000159.1 GCA_016841485.1 Methanobacteriota archaeon | reverse complement strand
AGACGGTCTTTACGTTTGAAAACGTCACCGGGACCGCCGTCGGGTTCTGGACGCCTGAACTGGCAAAGGGGATCAACGTCCCCGGATACCATCTTCACTTCATCACGAGCGACCGCACCGCCGGCGGGCACCTGCTCGATATGACCGTAACGGAGGGCAGCGTGCAGGTCGACACCACGACAAATTTCACCATGGCCCTCCCTCTCCGCGGCGACTTCTGGACGGTCGACCTCTCGGGCGACCTCTCGGACGATCTTGAGCGGGTGGAGAAGTAGGTCTTTAGCAGTCCTGCCCTGGAGGAGCCCCTCTCTTTTCCCTCTCCGTTCTTCGCGGCTTCGAAGACCTTCGGTCTTCTCAAGCTCCGGCCCTCCGGCCCGTCGCACTTCGCACCTAACGGTGCTCGCTCTCGCTCGCACACCCCTACGGGCACAATCCCCTAGACATGAAATTACACTGCGCGGGGTGACCCGGACAGAAAAATAGAGGGTTACCGGACGACGAGCAGCGGCGGTCTGACCGCGCCGCCGATCTGCTCGAGCAGGGCGCTGATCCGGGCCTTCCCGCTCCTGCCGAAAGCACCCATGACAACCAGCCCGTATTCGCCGGAGTTGGCCTCCCTGAGGACCTCGTCCCTGATGCGGCCCTCCACGATCTTTGACGAGCACCGGATCTCCTCCCCCCGATAACGGGAGAGAATGCCGTTTTGATCGTCCTCAATGCTCTTACGCATGTCCTTCCAGATCCGGCATTCGTAATCCTTCAACTGGTCGCAGATGCCGCTCTGGGCGCAGAAGTTGAACGCCATCGCTTTGGCCTCCGCGATATCCAGCACCGAGAAGAGGACCACCTCGGCATCTTTCCGCTTTGCCAGTTCAATCGCATGCAGAGCCGCCTTCTGGCTCCACTTCGAACCATCGATAAGCACGAGAATCTTCATGTCACTCACACCACAAACATCAGCCAGAGCATTCCAAGACCTACCGCCACCGTCACGAAGAGCACCAGCATCCCTATTTTCAGGAAGTCGACAAAGGAGATCGCGATCCCTTCACGCTCGGCGATACCGATAACGACGACGTTTGCCGAAGCCCCGATGGCGGTGCCGTTCCCGCCGAGGCATGCACCGAGGGCGAGCGACCACCAGAGCGGGTAGACGTCCATCGTCGCTCCCAGGTCATGGATGAGCGGGATCATCGCCGCGGTCAGGGGGATGTTGTCCACGATCGCCGAGGCGATGGCGGCAAACCAGGCCACGATGAACATCGCCTCCCCGGTCGAACCTACGTTCTCGACCATGACCGTGGCGATGTTTGCGATAATCCCGGTCTCGACGAGAGCGCCGACGATGACGAAGAGCCCGCCGAAGAAGAAGAGGGCCGGCCACTCGATCTTCTCAAAGATCTCCTCCGGGGACTGCCTGGTCCAGAAGAGGATGATCGCCGCTCCGATGAGGGCCACCTCCGCGGGTTCAAGCCCCATCGCCGGGTCGACGAACGGCAGGATAAAATGCAGGATCTCTCCGATACGGTTGTGGAAGAAGAAAAGCAGGACTACGAACCCGATAACCGCCACCGACTTATTGAAGAGCGACCTGTCAACGATCGCCGCCCGCTCGTCGAGGCCGTTGAGCGTCCGGACCATCTCCTGCCGCTCTTCGGGGCTCACCTTCATGGACCGGCCGTAGATGACGTACATCATCAGAAGGAGGATCGCCATGTCGACGACCATAATGGGGCCAAGGTAGATCAGGAACTCGTTGAAGGTGATTCCCGCAGACGATGCGATCATGATGTTCGGTGGGTCGCCGATGAGCGTCGCCGCCCCGCCGACATTGGAGGAGAAGATCTCCGTGACCAGGAACGGAATGGGGTTGAGCTTCATCACTTTCGCGATGTAGAGGAGCATCGGCGTGAGGAGAAGGACCGTGGTGACGTTGTCGAGGAACGCGCTCACCACTGCGGTCACGAGCGCAAAGAGAATGAGAACCCGGATCGGACTTCCTTTCGCGAGTTTTGCCGTCCTTATGGCGATGTACTCGAAGAGGCCGCTACCCCGGGCGGTATTGACGATGATCATCATCCCGAGGAGCAGGAAGATCGTCCCGAAGTCGACGTATACGAGGAGCGCCTCCCAGGGGACGATCCCGATGAAGACCACGATCGCCGCCCCGAACATGGCGGCAACCGCCCGGTGGATCCGCTCGTCTACGATCAGGGCGTAGGTGAAGAGAAAGACCGCTACCGCGATCAGTGCAATAATTTCCATTGACGCACCCGTCAGTAGATGAGCGCGGGGGTCTCCACCCGCTGGCAGATGCGCAGGACGATCGGGCTGATCGAAACGTCGGTCGCCTCCCCGTCGGCATAGCGGCGGCAGAGCGCGACCATGTCGTGGTTCTTCGCCATCTGTACGACATCGTCACCCTTATGCCCGACAAACATCCGCGTCTGGGTGGAGAAACCGTGTTCTTTGAGTTTTGCCGCGGTCCGTTCGAGGAGTCTCCGGCCGTACTCTTCCTTCTTTGCCCGGAATTCCTCCGTTGACGACTGGTTGAGCGCCCGCTCGAGGAGCTCGACCACTCCGGCATCGGTGATGTAGGCGAGCGAGATGGTGGCATCGTAGGCGGAGAGGACGTCGATGGCTTCGTCGGTGATATCATGTACAAAGAAATCGAGCGGCACCAGAATGGACCGGACCTTGGGGACAAGCAATTCCTCTTCGGTCAGCAGGAACTCACTATACTCCTTGAGGACTGACTCGTAGCGCTTCCCGACGATATCTTTGAACTTTCGCTGGATCAAGGAAGATGAGTATCCCATGGTTATTCACTCATAAGTTTCCCGAAACTTTCGTTTAATACTTTTCTTTGGCCGGTTCTGCGGGCACCTCTTCCTGGAACGCCGGGAGGTACTCCCGTCGGGAGTTATCAGCAGTCGTCGTGGGGGTGACAGCCGGAAATCACCGTGGGGAAAGGGTTCCGGGGCTTGCAGTCATCTCTCTTCCCATGACGCGAGCGCCTCCCTGCAGGCCCGACAGAGCACCTTCCTCTTC
>JAENZA010000158.1 GCA_016841485.1 Methanobacteriota archaeon | reverse complement strand
CCACGAGCATGAAGAGGATCAGGACGGCGGCGGTGAGGGCTGTTTTATGATCTTTCAGTGCAGCGGGAGCCATAGGTCGTACGTTGATCTTGGCGGCGGCCGGTAATTAAGGGGTACGGCTGGAGGCGGGGGGATTGGTATCAGGGCAACCTGAAGTTATGAGAGGTTATATCGGCCAGGGGCGGCTGCCGCTCTGCTCCATGACCTCGTGCCGGACTGCAGGGGAGGTGGAATCGCAAGCCTATAAAGAGCGTGCTTCCATCCGCGGGAGCATGTCCCCGGCGAGAGAAAGGGGTGGTCGACCGGCGGAGTAGTAATCATTATAGCCGCAGGTTCACAACTACTCCGTTGTATGCTTTCGGTCAGGCGGCCGATCGTCGATGAGTTCGCGGCAAAGGCACGGGAGGCGTGCGGCGACGCAATAGAAGAGATCATACTCTTTGGTTCCGTGGCACGGGGAGATGATCGGCCGGACTCAGATATCGATATCCTTGTGATTACGTCTGATGAGGACTTTCGTCTTCGCGAATACCTCACCGGACTTGCTTTTGATCTGCTGATGCAGACGGGCGAGCGGCTCTCGGTCAAGGTCATCTCGCGGGCCGATGTTGCGGCACACCGGCAGTACCCCTTCATCAGGCATCTTCTCCAGGATGGCGTGGCGGTTTAGGATGACTGATCGTTCTGTTATAACAGCGCTTCTTCGTAAACAACATGCACATGCCGATAGTAGAGGTATCCGATACGATATATCAAGGAATTCTCTCGCGTAGAAGAGGTAGGGAATCAATAAGCGGGACCCTGGAGCGTGAATTAATGCAGTCAAAGATTGAAGCCGATATTAAAAAAATGGATGCAGATATCGCCCGGAGTGAAAAGACTAAACGATATTCATCTGAGCAGATGAAGAAAAGATTGGGACTATAGATCTATGAGAATATCCTTCATGGGCTGTTTTATCGCCACGCGGAAAACAATTACCGGTACGTGCGATGGTTCGTTGGAACAGGAGTTTGAGCACCGTAGGTGCGTCTGAGGAGCGCGAAGCGCGGGCGTGGTGGGGGGACGAAAAGGAGCGTTCCACGTGGGACGAAGGCCGGATATGGTCTGTTCGTTTGGAATCGGCGTAGTAGGTAAGGTGGTTGGTAAGTAAGGTGCAGGAGGTGTGTCAGTATCCTTGTATCCCTGTGGAAAAGAGCACTATTGCCGATATCCTACGTCGTCAGTCCTCCGGTATCCGGAGTGCGAGAAGAACCTGCAGAGTTTGCATTCAGATTTCCTGTTCACGTCTTCCCACTGTGTATTTCTGCTCCGGATGGTTTGGCTCTCCGGGAATGACGTATTTCAATTGGCCGTCATGTATCATCGGCTTTAAATCGCATCTTCAGTTGTTCCCGCGCAACAGAGATTGCTGCCTTCAGCCTCTCCTCCAGCACGGCCTTGGGCGGTAGTTCGGTCAGGTATTCCGCCACATGGATCCCACTTCCGCTGAGTTGGAGCAATTCAATGTGTTCCGCAGATTTTCCGGCGCACAAGATCAAGCCCATCGGGGACTCTTCTTCCGGCCGCCGCTCATATCGATCGAGCCAGCGCAGGTAGAGTTCCATCTGACCTTTATCAGCTGCCTGAAACCTCCCGATCTTCAGGTCGATCGCCACCAGCCGGCGCAACCCGCGGTGGTAAAATAGCAGGTCGATGTAATAATCCTCCCCATCAATGCTAATCCGCTTCTGACGTGCAATAAATGCAAACCCGGCTCCGAGTTCCAGCAAAAACCGTTCGAGCTCCCGGAGGATCGCTGTCTCGAGGTCCCGTTCACTGTAGGTATCGGCAAGCCCGAGGAAATCGAGCAGGTACGGATCGCGAAAAACCAAGTCCGGCGTGACACGGCCATCCTCTCGCAACAGAGCAAGTTCCTGACGGGCAAGTTCTTCGGGTTTTCGGGAGAGAGCAGTGCGTTCGAACAGCATTCCCTGGATTTTGGAGTGAAGGTCCCGTACGCTCCAGCGCTCGATCCGGCACATCTGAACATAGAATTCACGGGCAACGGCGTCCTCGATCTGGAGAAGTTCTACGAAATGGGACCAGCTCAATTCTTTCGACACTGTCGCGACAATTTCTTTGGATGGGAACAGCGTTGCAAAACGGATCATCCGGGTCAGGTTCGGCTGGCTGTATCCGGGCCCGTACTCTGCTATCAATTCTTTCGACAGTGTCGAAAGAATTCTCTTACCATATGGTGCCCGTTCTTCCTTGAGAATATCCCTGCCGATTCGATTGCCGATATGCCAGTACAGCAGGACCAGTTCGACGTTCACCGCAGTCGCAGCGCGGCCTTTTGCCGTCCGGATCAGGTCACGAAGATCTGAAAGGAGGAAGGAAATATCCTGTTCTAAAGGATGGGCATCACTAATCGGTTGCAACGCTGTATCATCGGCAGGTGTATCATGCTGTCTGGCCTTCCGTGTCATCTGCGATCGCCCTCCCGGATATTCTCCCTGCTGATGTGTATGTTTGGGCAGAGGGGGTATTCTGGAGAATTTTGACACTCTCCCCGACTAAAGCCCGGGAGATTTTTCGTTGATCGGGACGTGCACTGCCAGCAACGGTCTCGATCCGCACAAGTGTAGATTCGGGTGTGCCCCGGCCTACACAGAGAACAGTGGTGTTCATTATGACAAAAGGATATCTCGCGCGGGCCGAAAGTAAAACCAGGGTGCAGTCCATCCCCACGACTAACGTCGGAGGCTTTTATGCCTCCCATGAACCCCATTATCTGTCGGTAGCGTTTTGCAATTCTGGTTGTTTTCTTCCCGTGCGGTGCATCTGAGAGCCAGCCGCCTGTATTGAGGGGATCCTGTTATAGACGTTGAAGTTTCTTTCACGAGTTCGATTGTTACTCTTCTGTTACATTCGCAAGGCACTCGACAAAGGGCATTATTGCCCGATCGCCTCCTCTCGTCCCCGGCCCCAAAACGAATACCCTTATCCCCCTCCTCCCGCAACCTATTCCCTAGGAGGGCACCCCCTGAAGATCGCCTACGTCTACGACGCCGTCTACCCCTGGGTGAAGGGCG
>JAENZA010000157.1 GCA_016841485.1 Methanobacteriota archaeon | reverse complement strand
CCCCTATCGGCAGGCTCGTCGAACCGGAGATTGAGCGGCTGGTAACGCTCATGGGGGTGCTCCAGCGTCACCGGGACTTCTGGATCGAACACGATATCGAGAGTATCCCCCCCGAATCTCTGCGAGAGATAGAGCACCTGTTCAATGCGGAGGTGGTCAGGAACGTTGAAGATATCTTCGTCGTGTATGCAACATTTTTGACCATACTCAGGAAAGCATCGTGGATCCACGTTGTATCGTCGATTATGAGCCCACTCCTTGCGGACGTGATTAAAGAAGCGGTTATGGAAGGCAAACCCGCGGAACTCGTCGTCTCCCAGGAACTCGTCCCAAGGCTGGCCACCCCACCGTATAGCACCATGCTGGAATCCCTGAAAGGGCATGCAAATTTCAAGATATACGTCTCCCCCTCCCCGATTCGCCTGGGAATGACGGTGACCGACGGATACCTGTCTTTAGGCCTGTATAAACGCGATACGGACACATACGACGCAGCTATGGATCTCATCGGCACCGACATAGCGGCAGTCGCCTGGGGTGAGCGGCTGTTCCAGCACTATAAAGCAGACTCGATAGCACTGCAGATGCCCCCGGAATAACCTTTTTCTCCCGAGTTCCAATCACCCGGCGCCCGACGAAGACGCGCCACGTCCGGCCGGGGATGGAACATTCAATCAGGCAACCGTTGATATCGGACACCTGCAGAACCGAACGGAGCGTGGTGATGCGGTAACGGTGGGTATACCGCTCATGCCCGCACAGTCCTGCCGGAGCACCGCATTCGAGCGCCGGGCGAATCAGACTGATGAATCTTCGTCGGCGCAATAAATGTTCATCGGTTTTCTGAAAGCATATGCATGTTCGGATTTGCCGATCGAACCGATCTGGTTCAACCAGCCTGTCGGGTAATCGTCCACCTCATCGTGTACAGCTCTCTGTACACTTCTGCCATGATGGCGGCGATGGTGTACATCTCGTGCCTCCTGCAGGGTCTTCCCTTCGACCCGGTTGCCACCGCAATAATGATGCTCGTCGTGTTTGCCGTCTACAACCTCAACCGCAAGACCGACGAGGACGAGGACGCTATAAACCATACCGAGCGGTATACTTTCACGAAAAATTACGAGTCCATCCTTTTCCGCTCTGCAATCAGCGCCTACGCCGTCGCCTTCTGCCTCTCCGCTCTCCAGGGGTTCGGCAGCCTGCTTGTCACGATCATTCCCCTGGCCGCCGGGATTGTTTACAGCGTACCCCTCTTTCCCGCCCGACTCGGATTTCGGCGATTAAAAGAGGTACCTGTCGTGAAAAGCCTTATCGTGGCATTCTCCTGGGCTGTTCCTCCAGCCCTCCTGCCGGTCTGCCACGCCGCCCTTCCCCCGGGTACCGCCACCGGCATCGTCGGTGTCTTCTTCTTCGTACAGATCTTCACGAACACGGTGGTCTTTGATATACGTGACGTGGAGGGCGACGCAACGTCGGGTGTCAGGACGATCCCGACGATCCTCGGCGCCCGAAGGACGCTCCTTCTCCTCACGGGGATGAACATAAGCATCGGAGCCGCGCTGGTGCTCGCCGGCAGATCCCTGCCGGGTTTCTGTTCAGTACTGCTGCTGGCTGCAGGCGTGATCTACGCTCAGGGATACCTTCTGTGCTTCCAGCGGTTCGGGACGGAGAAACTCCTCTTCGAACTGTTTACCGACGGAGAGTTCATTGTGCTGGCTGTTGCCCTTTACCTGCTCACCCTCGCAGTGCCATATCCTCCGATATGATTCGGGATGCTCTCCCGGACCCGGATTACCGTCCGCACCGCTCCAGTGCTTCCAGCCCCGTTCTTTCCGGGTTTCCGCCGGCAGGAAGGACCGGAGGACACCCTCCGTCTCGTACGTGCAGGATACCAAGCTCCCGAGGTTTCATCAGCCAGATGAATCTTCATCGACGTAACAAATGTCTGGCAGCCCGTGAGCATCTTAGTGTTCGACATGAGTTTACCCAACAACATCGATCCGCTGAAGAGTAACCCCGGCACCCGATACCCCGGACCGTCGGATCAGGAAGCACCGGATCGGGGCAGATATACTGTAAACGATGCCGCAACAGGCGGGTTGACACTACAAAAAGAGAGAAAACCGCAGCGATGGGAATGCGCTTCATGCATGTATTATGACCCCGAGCGCACCTACTGCACCTACATTCATGCGCCCGTGGATATTCTGTTCGTGTGTCCGCAAATCCTCGATGACCGCCAGTGACTCCGGGGCCTGCGCTTTAAGATCGCATCAGTTTTCAGGCGGTATTTCCTGTGGCCTTACCCACCTAACCGGAGGCTGCGCGGCTCCTGGCCCTTCGCCGCAGCACCGTAAGCGCGGCATACATCAGCACGACAGCGACCGGGAAGGCCAGATCAAAGACGAGAACCGCGCCAGCGTTGTTCAGCGCAAGGTTGTTGCTGACGAGGATCTGGTAGACGTGCCCGAGGCCGGCACCTACGAGGAAGACGCTCCCGGCGGCCGGGCCGGGGGAGATCCCCAATGTTTTTGTACCACTCGTGCCATGGCGTAACCTGATTGTCATGTCCGGTGCAGACTACATCTACCCAAACGTCACGGAAATAGCCCGGCGGGGCGGGCTCCTCGAACGCTGGCGCCTCGCCGAAACGTCCGGGTGCACGTACATCGAGATCCCTGCCGACTTCATCAAGAACAAAACGGAGGTGGAGCGGACCGGCCAGGAGATCGGCTCCCTGCTCAAGCGGTCGTCAATCGAGCACCTTTACGAGCAGGATACAGCCCTTCCCGGCTCTCTTAGGTATCTCCTGCACACCGACCCCGCCATCCCCCGGAGGGATCAGCACGGCCGGCAGGTGACGGCGGAGCTGCGGTGGCGCGACCCGGAGTGGGTGATCGCTTTCGGGGATATGCTCATCGAGATCGAAGATTTTCTGGGCATTCCTCCAGATATCATCGAGATTCACCCCGGCGACCGGAGAAACGCCCACGCCGATATCGTCACGGCGATGCATACCCTGATCGCCGCCCACTGGAACGCCTTCGGGGTGGAACCCCTGGTGCTGCTCGAGCACCATAAGGACCAGAGCATC
>JAENZA010000156.1 GCA_016841485.1 Methanobacteriota archaeon | reverse complement strand
CCCGCGTCCCCCCTCTATCGGGGGGGCGGGGGGCGGGGGACGATCATCGCCAGCCTCCCCGTGGGTGACGGCCTGGCCGTGGGGGGGCGGCTGGTACTGGAGGGGATCCCGCCGGTCGGTGCGCCGGGGACCCTCTCGCGGCTGATCCCCCCGGTGAGCTCGGCGGTCACGATTCTTACCTGAGAACAGGTCACACAGGAGAGCGGGGCCCGCATACCGCCGGCAGGAGGGATGGTGCGACTGCTCCTGCGGCATGGCATACAGTAAAAGAGTGTGGTGAAACCCTGCCGTTTTTTGGCTATGGTCTCAGTACCACCGCCGTCCGAAGAGCGGTTCCTCTTCGAGGGGGGCGATGCGCTTTGCCTCGACGCTGTAGGGGATGTCCACGTGGGTGCGGATGGCATCCTCCATCCGCATCGAAGCCGAGGAGATCGCCTCCTCGCGTGAACTGGCACCCCTGACCCGCATCTTGATGGTCATCGTCACCATCCATCCTTCATCCATTGGTAATGTCTCCTCTAAAAAGCCGGTATGAGCAGCTAATACCCGTGATAACGGATAAAGGATGCGGTCGCCGCAGCAGCGGAGGGGTCCAAAGTGCCCGCTTGCGCATCACCGGAGGGATTGCTCAGTATTCCGGGTTTTGGTAGGGATTCCGGACGCAATTGTGCGGTCTCTCACGGGAACGGGTTAATATATCCGGTTCCTGGGGGACTCCGGGGGGCAACCGGGGAAGGACGGGAGCAATCCCCGTGAGAATACCCTGTGAGATGAGCAGGGGAAGGACCGGAAGGAAGGCACCGGAAGAACCACCGGCCTGCAGCCGTTTTATGCCGGCTCATCCGGGATGAAGAGCAGGCAGGTGCACGCCGGAAAAGAGAAGGCGGGAGAGCGGCTCCTCCTGCAGAAGGGTTTTATCCGGTTCGGGTGAGACATCTCTGCAATGAATGCACTCCCGGAGGGACAGGACTGGCTTCTCATCGGCGTCATCACGGCGCTGATGCTCACCGTCCTGATCGTCTTTTTCCCCCTGATCAATGTCTTTGTCATCGCCGCGGCATTTGCGACGGTTCTCGTTCCCTACCACAGGGTGCTCTCCCGGCATATCGCCCCCGCGTTCTCCTCGTTCGTCATCACCGCGGCCGTGATCCTCGCGCTCGCCGCCGTTCTCTTCGTCTCCTTCGGGACGATCGCCGGCAATATCGAGTATATCCAGTACCTCTTCAATACCATCTTCGACTGGATGGTCGGGGACAGCGAGCTGGCACAGACCATCTTTGCCGTCATCGATATCCCGGGGATGATTGATGGCATCATCGAATCCGTGAGCAGCAATATCGGTGAGATTCTCGGGCAGAGCGCCTACTATGCGATCATAGCGATGATCCTCTTCCTCTTCCTGTACCTGCTCACCCTCTACGGGGAACAGGTCTACGGGCAGGTATGGTCCCGCATCCCGCTGCGCTCGCGGGCCGGGGTCGGCACCATCCGTGATACGGTGGTCGACACCCTCTACTCCCTCTTCATCGTCCACGTGGCAATCGCGCTGATCGTCTTTGTGGCGGCGGTCCCCTTTTTCACCTTCCTCGGCTACGATCACGTGATGTTCTGGTCGGTGACGAGCGCCATATTCGCCCTCATCCCGGTCTTCGGGCCCGTCATCATCATCGCGTTTCTGGCGGTCTACGCCCTTGCCATCGGGGACGTGCGGGGGCTTGTCCTCATCCTCGTCATCGGCTGGCCGTTCCTCTGCGCCATTCCCGACTGGTACCTCCGACCGGTCCTGATGGGGAAACGCTCGAAGATGAACGCGGTCCTCACCTTCATCGCGTTCTTCGGCGGCATCGCCATCCTCGGCGTGATCGGGTTTTTATACGGCCCCCTTGCGCTTGCGGTCATCGTCGCCTCCTACCAGGTGTTCCTGGGGAAGTACGGGCCGGCGGCCGGAGACGGGGAACCGGGTGAAGAAGGGGGTGGCACAGCCGCCCCGCAGTCCTGATATGTTTTAGCGGCTACTTTTGCTCCCTGCCGGGTGACCGGAACGCCCTGACCAATGCACCGGGTGGATGAATCCTTCCTGTTGCTACGAATGGTCGGTCTGGTTGAGAAAAAAGAAAAATGAAAGGGTTCAGTGGTGCCAGCGGGTGGTGTCGCCCGCGATATCCTTCTTCCAGATCGGCACGAACTCTTTTATCCGTTCGAGGATGAAGCGGCACCCCTCAAACCCTTCATCGCGGTGGCCCGAACCTGCGATGATCACGACGATCGTCTCCCCCACAGGGAGGGTCCCCGTCCGGTGGATGATGTCCACCGAGTGCAGGGAGTAGGTTTTTGTCGCTTCGGCGGCGATCTCCTCGAGGTCCTTTTGTGCCATTGCGGCGTGCGCCTCGAACTCTATTGCTTCAATGCCATCGTCCCTGACCGTGCCGACGAAGACGACCTGGGCCCCCATGCTGTCCCGTCTCGATGCGGCGATGAACGCCGCGATGTCGATATCCTCTTCCTGTATTGCAATCATCGTCTTATCCTCCCGATACCGGCGGGTAAATAATAATCTCATCGCCACCGGCCAGCACCCGTTCGGCCCGCTCTTCGGGCGCGAGGCGCTCGCCGCCTATCATCACGAGGACAAAGTCCCTGACGGTCCCGTCGTCGTCGAAGAGGGTCTCCGCATGCCCTTTGCAGGCCACCAGCTCTCTCAGAGCGGTGGGCAGGGTGCAGGACTCCTCCACGGTGAGATCGGTTCTCTCGCCGAAGTCTTCCCTGAACCGTGCAAAGGCACGGATACTGATGTTCATCGAATGGTCTCCTCCGTCATGTGCAGGTGGCCGCAGACCGGGCATGCCGGTTCACGGGGGGCCGGGAGCACGTCACAGGATGCCTCCGCCCCGTTCCAGAGCAGGAGCCGGCCCGTAAGGAGCGGCCCTCCGGTGAGGTATTTGATCACCTCTCCCGCCTGGATGCTCCCTATGACCCCTGCCGTCGGCCCGAGGGCGGGGAAGGTCTCCTTCGGGGGATCCGACGGGAATATGCAGCGCAGGCAGGCGGTTTTTCCGGGGAGCACCGTCGTCGCCTGGCCGTAGAACCCCGAGATTGCCCCGTGCATCAGCGGCACCCC
>JAENZA010000155.1 GCA_016841485.1 Methanobacteriota archaeon | reverse complement strand
GGGTGTTGTGGCCGCCGCCGGCGCCGGCGCACGCGGCGGCCAGCGGCGCCATGAGGGCCGCCATGGCGCAGCCGGGGTGCTGAGCCGTCCGTGCGGATACCAGGTAGGTATCGCCGGAAAGCGCCATCACGGCGACGGGCTCGCTGGCGAGCAGGTCCGTTGCCAGGATATCGGCCGCACCGCTGACGAGGTTTACGTCGTCGATCACGTGGACCGGGCCCGCTTCGGTGATCTGCGCCAGGGCGCCGATGACCCTGAGCCGGTACTGTCGGGCAATCTCCCAGGCCTCCTCGACCGCATCGTTCGACCGGAGGCAGAGGGATGCGCCCAGTCCGCCGTACCCTGATTTGCCGCACGCATCGACGATTCCCGCAAGGGAATGTGCATCGTGCACCATGCCCCGCTGGAGGTCCCCTGTGTCCCCCCAGAGCGCGGTCATGGCGTGCTCGTTCTGGTGCGGCCCCATGCCGAGGACGATACGCGAGAGGAGTTCGGTGTAATCCGTCTCACCGCGGGTCGTCGTCTCCTCGACGAGCCGGGTGACGGCGCCCTCCTGCCCGGACCATCCCTTCAGGTACGGGGTGGTTGCACAGTAGACTTTCTCGTGGGCGTCCCGGCCGAACAGGGGCATGCCCCGTCCGGGGACGATATAGTTCTGTGCGATCCCTTCGTCGACGATCTCGAGGTTTTTGCCTGAGATCTCCTGCCGGTCCCCGATCATCCCGAGCATCGCGAGGCCGACGAGGTCGCGGTTGTCCCCGAGGTGCTGGGCGACGATGTATGCGGCGCCGGACGCGGAGAGTTCCCGTTCCCCGTCGATGCCGCAGAGGCGCGGGTTGACGTGGTACTGGCCTTCGAAATGCGGGACATGGTGGTCGATGACCATCACATCGTCGGAGAGGTCGGAAAGTCCCGACCCTAAGTCGCACAACACGACTGCACCTGCGCCCTGCAGGTCCTGCGGTGCCATCCGGGGGGAGATGCGCAGCCGGACTTTCGTCCCTGTGCGCAGGAGAGCGTGCGTGATGATGCTAGCCGAGGCTATGCCATCCGCATCGTGGTGGCCGTAGACCTCCACGAATTCCTGGGCCCCCAGGTGTTCGGCAAGCAGGCTTGCAGCAGCGTCGATCGTCATGGATGGTTGTCTGATTACCTGGAGATCAGGAACTCTGCGGTGTCGGGTTTGTAGGTCCAGCCTTCGGGCATCTTGCCGTTGTTGACATAGTAGCGGCCGAGCCTGCGCACCTTTGCCTCAGTGAGCTGAAGCTGGCGCTTGTTGTGGACATCCTTCTTGTTCTCGCTCAGGTGCTTGCGCATGCCGAGTGCCTTTACAATGAGGTTTCTGAGATCTTCCGGAACCTCGGAGGCGATGCCGTTTTCTGCGAGGATCTGCTCGACGCGCTTTCCGGTCGCGAGCTTCACCGAGGGAACGCCGTACTTGTCCCTGAGGTTGAGACCAATCTCAGCCGACGACATTCCTGTTTTGCGCAGTTCTACAATCGTCTTTACAATTTCCGTTGTGTCTGTGTTAGACCACTCCGGTGCTTCGGAGCGGAGCGGACGGACGGAGCCGGACTGACCCCGCCGCCGTGCATGCATTCGTGCCATTATTCACCACCTATGTTTTATGTGCCGGATTTTTCGAACCACGGAATGGCAGGCCCCTGGGGGGTGCCATCCCGTGTGAGTATATCCGGCAGAGATACTCGGTCGAACTTGGTTGGATTGTGTTGCATTCAAATGAATCCGGTTAGATGGGCCAAATCCAATTGATACAACCTGAATTCGGTTGGTAAGTTCCTGAAAATAGTCATCACTGACTTATTTTTGTAATCCCAGAGCCGCATATGCGGCCATGTCGTATGGACACGTCGGACTTACTCAGCCAGCATCACATCTTATGTGTGTGCTGCATAAATGTCGGTCTTTCAGGTATTAATGATTGTCCCGTAACCCTCCCGAAACCGTCCTAAAACCATCCCGAAACCATCCCGAAAAGGCCAAAAACACGGGCGGGGAGCGGACGCGGGCATCCCGGAGAACGGCGGGAGAACGCATGGAGGAAGGATGGATAACGAAGATTTATGTGGATTTAATGCATACAAATTGTCGCACGATGTGCACCATGTGCACACAACCATGTCTGTAACATCATGCATTTCCACCCAAACTCAATTTCATTTCACGGAACTCCATGCATCATGCATTCCATGCGATTGTAGTCTAGTGGTAGGACAGTGGCTTCCCAAGCCTCTAACTCGGGTTCGAATCCCGGCAGTCGCATACTACAAAATTTTTCTGGGGATTTCATCCTGAGATAATATCATAAAAAATCGGAGATCTGTTGTCCCATCTTCACAGTGTGGGGAACCCTATTATTTTCCTGCATTCGCGGGAACGTGTAATCGATCCATCCCCACAGGTGTAGGGAACTCGCGGCCTTCCCCTACCCTTTGCACCTCCGGAAACCGCCCGCCTGTACAGGGCTGGTATAAACCTTGGAAAATGCCCTGTTTCTCATGAATACCGATATAATCGCTTCTTTTTTTCAGCACCTCAAAACCTTTGAAAATACGCCCAAATTGACCGTATTTTGGCCCTCGTCAATGGGAATTTTCTTTCGATTTCGTGGTGGTTGACGAAAATTTAGGCAGGATAGTGCATGATCTCCTCCCGCTCCTGCCCCCTGCATCTGCCAATGCCAAAAAGAGGCCCCTTCCTCCGGTAATCCTCCCGTCCGACCCACTCCATGCAAAAATGGATACCACCTTCCCCAATAAGCCACCCAACCAAAGGTGGTCACATGCAGATCGTTCCGTTCATCCATGCCCTCAGGCACCCGTTCATAATCCCGGTGGCACCCGGCATCGCCCTCGACCGGTTCGTGAACTCGTATCTCGTGTACGAGGAGACGATCGCCCTCATCGACACGGGCGTCGCAGACGAGGGGTAGTTAAGGAACTCTGCATCATGTAAACCAGACCGTGGAATGTGGAGAGCCAAAAAAAGAATTATTTGAGTCAATACAGGGAACCCATCACCCCCTCCGCACACGCCACCAACGCATCCGCACACTCCTCCTCGATCTTCTTTCCTCTCTGCGCCTCCACGTGGTGGATGAACGCCTCCAGGGGGCCGACGGCGC
>JAENZA010000154.1 GCA_016841485.1 Methanobacteriota archaeon | reverse complement strand
ATCGGTCGAGGATGAGAATGGCAACCCCGGAGTTGGCAAAGATGCCCCGGTACAGCTCCTCCGAGAGGCGCAGCTGGTCCTCGAGCGCCTTCCTGCCGGAGAGGTCACGGGCGATGGAGAATATGGCGATTTTCCCCCCGTGGGGCATGGTATGGCTGAGGATCTCCATCGGTCTGAGGGTTCCGTCTGCAGCCCGGAGGGAGGCCAGGTAGAGAAGCGATCCCGCATCCGGGATGGTCGTAAACGTGCTCTTCGTACCCGGGTCATCGGCGACGAGGAGGTCATCCAGGTGCATGCCGGTGAGCTGCGATCTCTGGTACCCCAGCATCCAGGCCATCCGTTCGTTGGCCCGGACGATCACACCGTCCATATCGGTGATGAATATCGCATCCCCCGCAGATTCGAAGAGGACCCGGTACGTTTCCTCGGATTCCCGGAGCGCCTGCTGCATCCACTCCTGCTCCCGCCGGTAGGTGATGTCGCGGGAGACGGACATGATGGCCGGGACGCCGCGATAGACGATCGCCCGGGTGCTCACCTCGACGGGAATCACGCGGCCTTTGCGGGTGATATGGTCGTTCTCAAAAAAATCGGTCTTCTTTGCAAAGAGGCCTGCGTGCATCGCTGCAGGAGTGTGCTTTGATGCCGGGGAGACGATGGCATCGAGGGTGAGATGACGGAACTCCTTCCCGCTATAGCCATATCGCCGGCATGCCGCCTCGTTTGCATACAGGATCTGCCGGTCCGTCCCCGCGATGATGACCGCCTCGTTGATGGCATGGAGCAGGGGATGGGCAATGTCGCCGTCGCCGATATCGGTTGCCACGGTAAGGGTGATGATGAAGAGGCGGGTGCCGTCCGGCGAGGCGAACCATGCACCCCGGGCACCGGCGGGGACCTGCTCCCCGTCGGCACGCCGCAGGAGGACGGGATGGTCAGGCCCGTCAAACCCCGTCTCCTCCCCGGCAATCCACGCCAATATCCCGGTTTCGGGGTCCGGCGCCGTGAGGAATGCGGCGGGGTCCGGGGTGGCGTCCGCATCCTCCCCGAGCACCGCACGAAGGGCGGGATTTGCAAAGGCGCACCTCCCATCTTCATGCAGCCCGATGACCGGGGAACGGTGTGCCTCAAAGAGGCGGGCGATATCCTGTACGCTCATTGCCGAAAACCCTAAAACCCTGCCGTGTATTCAAAAATCCGTTAAAAAGAATGAGAAAAAGAGAGAGATATACTTTCTCATGCGGCCCCCCGGCCGGTCCACAGACGAAGGATGAGGGCGGGGACCGTCCGGCAATTACCGGAAGGCTACGCTAGATGGGGCGGGGCAGCCCATCCGGCCTTCCTCCCACAACCACCCCGCTCAGCGGATCTCGATGCGTGCGCCTTCGGTCATGAAGTAGATCTTCTCGGCCATGATGCAGGCGTGGTCGCCGGCACGTTCGAGGTGGCGGGTGATGGTGATCGCCTCGATACCCGAACGGATATTCTTCGGGTCTTCGAGCATATAGGTCAGGTACTCCCGGAAGAGGGTCGCACGCATCGCGTCCACCCGGTCGTCCTGCAGGCCGAGGCCCTCCAGGTTGACCGCAGAACCGCTGCGAAACGCCTCCATCACCTCGCGGTGCATCGCAAAGACGATATCCGCCATCACGTAGAGGCTCGCAAAGGAGACGGTCTCAGCCCCGGCCCCTACCTCGCTTCGCATCGCCAGCACCGCCTTTGCGATGTCCTTGCCGATGCGCCCCACCCGGTAGTACGAGTGGTTCATCACATTGATGCAGACGATCGTCCGCAGGTCTTCGGCCACCGGCTGGTAAAGCAGGAGGAGCCGCATCGTCCGGTCCTCAAGATCCGAGTGGAGGTCGTAGAGATGCGCCTTTCGGTCCATCACGTCGTTTGCCCTCGCGGTATCGAGGCCCTGCAGGGAGGCCATGCCGTCCGTCAGCATCCCGAGGGCATAGTCGCCATAGGCGGCGAGATCGACTGTTATCTGTTCCAGTTCCTCATGAAATCTCTTCAGGCTCATTGCTGCATCACCCAAACCGTCCGGTGATATAATTGCTTGTCAGTTCCTTTTCCGGGGCCTCAAATATTTTTTCCGTGTCCCCGAACTCGATGAGCTCCCCCAGGTACATGAACCCGGTGTAGTCGCTCACCCGTGCCGCCTGCTGCATGGAGTGCGTCACGATGATTACCGTATAGCTCTCCCGGAGCTCTTCGATAAGTGTCTCAATCTTTGCGGTCGCGATGGGGTCGAGGGCCGAGCAGGGCTCGTCCATCAGGATCACATCGGGCCCGACGGCAAGCGTCCTCGCGATGCAGAGGCGCTGCTGCTGGCCGCCGGAAAGCCCCATGGCCGGGCTCCCCAGACGGTCTTTGACCTCGTCCCAGAGGGCGGCCTTTTTCAGGCTCTCCTCCACGATCGTATCGAGGGCCCCCGTGTCCCGGACCCCGTGAATCTTCGGGCCGTAGGCCACGTTGTCGTAGATGGACTTCGGGAAGGGGTTCGGGCGCTGGAAGACCATGCCGACGAGTTTTCGCAGGTGCACCACGTCGACTGCGGGGGCATGGATGTCCTCGCCCCGGTAGCTGACCGTGCCTGCGACCAGGCACGAGGGAATGAGGTCGTTCATCCGGTTGAAGCACCGGAGCAGCGTCGATTTCCCGCATCCCGAGGGGCCGATGAGCGCCGTGACCCGGTGTTCGGGGATCGAGATGTCGATGTTTTTGAGGGCGGGGGTCTCGCCGTAGAAGAGGTCGAGGCCCCGGGTGGTTATGATGGGTTTCGTCTGTTCCACGGATATCACCACGTGATCCTGTTCTGGTAGTGTGTTCGGATGGCAATCGCGACGAGGTAGATGCCCACCACGAGCGCGATGAGGACGAGCGCCGTCCCGTACTGGTTCTCCGTCGCCCCCGGCACGTTCGTCGAGAGGATGAAGAGGTGGTAGGGCAGCGCCATCACCGGCTCGAAGACCGAGTCGGGAAGGAACCGGCTCGAGAATATCGCGGCGGTGAAGAGGATCGGCGCCGTCTCGCCGGCGGCCCGTCCGATGGAGAGGATGGCGCCGGTGATGATGCCGGGGACCGCGGGGGGGAGGACGACTTTCGCAATCGTCTGCCACCGGGTCGCCCCGAGGGCGAGGCTTCCCTCA
>JAENZA010000153.1 GCA_016841485.1 Methanobacteriota archaeon | reverse complement strand
CCCACAAGGACGGGGCCTTCGCGATCCAGTTTGCAAACGGCGCCGTCTTCGCCGGCTGCCACCACGCAAGTTGCGGTGGAGGGGCGCAGCGCTGGCCGGAACTCCGGGGGATGTACGAGCCGAAGAAACAGAGGGCAGAGAAGAAGCGGGAAGAGGCACCCGCCCCTCCCCCGGCCCCGGTGGAGGACGAGCACCGCCGCAGGGCGACGGAGATCCTCCGGGACGGCGACCCGCTCGCCTTCCTCCTCGACACCTTCCACAAGAGCCACGTCGGCGACCGGACCGTCGCGGAGTGCCTGGCGATGTCCATCGCTTCACAGTCGGTGGCGAACACCAAGGGGCTGCACGTCGCCATCTCCGGCAACTCCGGGAAGGGGAAGAGCCACGCACCCAGCCCTAGTCAAGCGTGAGCGGGAAGGGCTTGAGTGCTATCTATTGTGGCAGTACCGATTGGAGTTCGGGACATCGACCCTCTGCAACTTCGGGCGGTTCCATCTAAACTATTCGAAGTCGCGGGACAAAAAAAGCAAAATGCGCGGGGTCCGTCTCCCAGATGGTGTAATCAATCCCGCCGGAGGAACAAGCCTCCCGCCTCTCGAGTTGCACGGAATCCTTCGGATCGTGACTGGATGACACTCCCGTGGACTGAAATACAAGCACTCAAGAATTTGAAGACGAATACAATTCCCGCCAAGTCCGGCGTCTATAAGATCCTCGATGCCGCAACCGGCGACCTCTGCTACATCGGGCAGACAAAAGCGATGAGGAGCAGGTTAGCGACCCACGCACAGAAGTCCTGGGAGGGGAGAGAGGTCTTCTTTGCGTACTGTTTGCAGCCCAAGGCAGTCCTGCCTCATCAACTGAAAGAGTTGGAAAATGATCTCATCGCAGGTTATTACGCTGCCACGAAAAAAATTCCGCGATTTCAGTTTCTGGGGCACTGAGTGCAACACATTACCTATTCCAACAATCCGCTCAGGCACGCCATATACTTGCCAGACTCCGTTAGTGTAACGAAGACGTTCCGCCCACGCTTTTCCCGTGTAATCAGCTGGTCCCGTTCCAGTTTGGTAAGAATTGTTTTGTCGAGCTTCATCAGCTGCCTGCTCTGGACACTGCGTTTCTTTTCCCCCTCAACTTCATAGAATAACACGTCGAACCCTTGCACGTCCTGGCCCCGAAGAACCTCAAAGATATCAATGGTTCTCACAGGTTTGCCTTTCCTGTAGAGGAAAACGAGGATCTGCTTACCAACTTCATCGGGCTGGACAAAAGCAAAATTCACAATTCTCTTCACGGTCGACGTCGGGCAGATACTGAGCCCATGAAGGTTGATCTCTTCTTCGGTCTTGGCATAATCCTGTGCCATGACATAGTAGAGGTTAACGTCATATGCCATTGCGGCCACCATTGCACCTACTGATGTTAGCCGCCCGCACGCAGACATATTCACCGAGATGCGGTTTCCCTGCTCCTGCTCTTTCCTGATGATGCCGGAGATAGTCTTGATCACGTCCTGAAGCTCGAACATATTGGTATTGATCGTGATCACTTCGGTAGTTTTGTTCAGCCGGGCCTTCACTTGTTCGACAAAATACTGCTGTCGTGCTATCATGTTTTGGTCGAGATCAGGATTCTTAATCACGGCGAGGAGGTAGACCCGGTTGGGAGTCTGGTCCTGGAACGGGACTATAGCACGATCAATCTCATGGCCGAGCGGAATGATATGAACGATCTTTTCCAGTCCGGTATTCTGCCCCATGATGCTAAGATTGCTAATGATGCTATATAAAAAGTCCTTATCGTTTTTCCTGAAAGATACATGATCAGCCCGGGGTGGGTACGATGAGGACAGAACTGCAACCGTTAGAAGGGCAAAAGCCGCGGTTTGTCGCGACATTCGAGAGGGACGGGACCTACCGGTCCAGGGGAATTGTCGGCCGGAGCATCCTGCTGCGGAACCTGAAAACCGTAAAGGGAAGGCTGCTTGCCGATCACATCTGGATCAACTACACGGCCGGATTTGATGCAACCGGGGAATTTGCCCGGGCGAGGTTGTCCAGTTCACGGCCGGGGTCCGGTCATACTTCTAAGGCTATTTCGGCCAGCGGATCGAAGATCGGCTCGCACGAAAATCCGGCCTCGATTACCGGCTCACGTTCCCGAGGAATGTCGTGAAACTTGCCGGGCAGTCTGAATGGAAAACCATGCGTTTTGGGGGAAGGAAAATGGATCGTGAATCGATTATGCTAAGCACCCCGCAATCGTATTCCTGGTACGGTGGGGTCTTCGATACGGAGGAGTCGTATGTCCGGTAAGATCTTTGAACAGGCTATTCAGCCAAGTTGGTACACCACACAGCCGTTGAGTGGGAGAGGCCAGACTATTACGATCCATCTTGACCCGCCGTTCCGGCTGGTCCTGTGGGGAGGTCTCGGGTTTGAACTGTCGAATGAGATGATCCGGACAATTCTTGATACATTCTTCATCGAGCAAGGCCGCTGGTACCTGCTCGGCGCCAGTATGACAAAACCGGACCCTGCTGGCCTTGGCTCGTTTGTCCGGGAAACATTTCCATCGTTCAGCCCCCGCCATGCATCGGCGATCGCTGCGATCATGGTCCATGAAGGGTTTGTGAGATTCAGGGGCAGGAAACCGATCGAGCTGAAGAAGATTGCAGGGCGTGAAGAGATGGAGCGGTTGATCGCGGAGGAAGAGGATGCATAACGAGCGGTGTCCTGTGTGCAAGGATACGGTAGAGAGATTGCTCCGAGAGTTATACGGAGAAGTTCGCCGCAACTACCGGATCAAGATCGGCACATTGCCAGAGGATTATCACGGACAAAGAATCCATGGCCAGTTGTCAACGATTTACTCCGCTCTTCAGAATTACCGCGGCTTCACGGAGTTTGTCAGGGCCCAGTATATTGAAGCGGATTTTTTCGTGCCGGAGCCCGGTTTTATCGTCGAATTTGACGAATCCCAGCATTTCACCGAACCACGGAAGATTGCCCTCTCCTACTATCCTTCCGATCTTAAAACCGGGTTTTCGCGGGAAGTCTGGATAAAGCATTGCGATTAAATCCATGCGCATGAAGATAAACCGCCATTCCGCGATGAGCAACGGGCTTGGTATGATACTTTGCTGGATTTTCTTCCTGAGATCCAGG
>JAENZA010000152.1 GCA_016841485.1 Methanobacteriota archaeon | reverse complement strand
CGAATTCGTACAACGAGAGATTACGCCACGAGTTCACGGGCCCGTGCAACGGCACTTACCCGGTGAGGGGTATTCTCGTAACCGGCGAGGGCGTGGACTGACGCTCCGCCGATCGTCAACGGTCCGGGCACCGCCACGGGGAGCACCAAAGCGCCTCATTTTAATCCCGCACCGTGGAAGATCCTATCATGAGCGAAAACCCAAGCAGGCGCAGGCCATCGTATCCTGCAGGCCTTTACCTGCCCCCGGAGGAGAGGCGGCCATGACGAACCGGGACAGGTCTACCGCCCCGTCCGAAGCACCTCCCGTGCCGCCCCGGGCCTCACGAACCGAATGGTACCTGAATATCGCGATCGAGACCGCCCGGCGATCGACCTGCCTTCGGCGGTGCTACGGAGCGGTCGTGGTCAATTCGGCAGGGGAGATCGTCTCTACCGGGCACAACGGTGCGCCACGCGGGGAGGCGCATTGCGATGAGTTGAACACCTGTATACGCAAGCAGTACAACATCCCCGCCGGCGAACGATACGAGTTCTGCCGATCGGTGCACGCGGAGATGAACGCGCTCCTGCAGGCGGGAAGGGCTGCGGCCGGCTGTACGATGTACCTGGCCGGGTTCGAGCGTCTGACGGGAACGCCTTCGTACGACCCGCCCTGCCTGATGTGCTCAAAGATGCTGGTGAATGCCGGCGTCAGCAAAGTGGTGGTCAGGACAGAAGAAGGGTTGCGGGAGCTCGACCCGCAGGAACTCTACAGGCAGCACCTGAACAGCGTGATTGCAAAGGTTTCGGGGAAATAATTTACGCGCAGAGGAGGGGGCACCGGGACGGACCAGGTTGGCGAACCCAAAAAAGAAAGATGTTCGAATCCCTACTGCTCCACGAGAACGACCGGTTTAATCAGGTTCCTGGGCTTCTCTTTCATCAGGAGAAGGGCCTCCTCCAGTTTGTCGAAACCCTTGAAGACATGCGTCGCCAGGGGTGAAGGGTCCATGCGTCCGTAAGTCACGACTTCGGCCAGCCTCTCCATTCTCACCCTTCCGCCGGGGCAGAGTCCGGTCATGATGGTTTTGTCCGCCATACCGAACCCCCAGCCCACGCGGGGAAGGGGTATGATATCCTCATCACCTATCCCCTGACCGAAGTAGTTGATGTTCGAGATCACCGATCCGGGTTTAGCCACGTTTATGGCATCCATCATAACTTCAGCACCGCCGCCGGCAACGATTACGGCGTCGACGCCTGCTCCGCCGGTTGCGTTAAGGATCTGCTCTACGGTGTTTCCTTCCTTGTAACTGACGATATCCGTAGCACCATACTCCTTCGCCACTTTAATAGCGGCCGGCCTGGTGCCGACGGCAAATATTCTACCGGCACCCCTCAGTCGTGCACCGGCGATGCCGCACAGTCCGACCGGTCCGATCCCTAAGACCGCTACGGTAGCCCCGAACTCGATTTTAGCGTTTTCAGCACCCATGAATCCGGTACTGAGCATGTCCGGGAGCATAACCCCCGCTTCCAGGGACATGCCCTCCGGCAGATGTGCGAGGTTGCTATCCGCCAGGTTCACGTGGAAGAATTCACCGAATACACCGTCCTTGAAGTTCGAAAACTTCCAGCCTCCCAGGGGTCCGCCGGTCTGCGAGGGGAACCCGCGCAGTGCGGCTTCCGAGTCCCAGTCGGGGGTGATCGCCGGTACGATGACCCGATCACCGGGTTTGAAGTCCCTGACCTCGCTTCCCACTTCGTCCACTATCCCGAGCGCTTCGTGCCCCAGGATCATGTTATGCCTCTCACCGATTGCCCCTTCCCAGACGGTGTGGACATCGGAAGTGCACGGCGCGAGCGCCAGCGGTTTAACGATAGCGTCTCTCGGACCGCAGGCAGGTCGGTCTTTCTCTATCCATCCGATCTCCCCGATTCGGAGCATTGCCAGACCTTTCATGTTTCCTGCCCCCTTCGTCCCGGCTGTGAGGATCGGATACTATAAAAAACACAGGATCGAGGTGATCCTAAAAACGGAGTTTTTCCGGGACGGCACGCAGATCCTTTACTTTTGCAGCGCTCAGGGGCGAGGATTCATACGCTGCAAACCGCCATTGATGCCCTTACCCCCATCACTCTTTCCTCCGCCGCCTGAAGACCATCAAGCTCATCGTCGTCCAGACAGATCTCCTGCGGGCGGCGCCCATCCGGGCATTGCGGGAACAGAGCGGGCGGGTCCAGGCTGTGCGAGCCCGCGATGCCGGGGCGGTGGCCTTCGTCATCGTCGAGTGCAATCCTGGTGAATGATCGGGTGCGGAGACAGTGGACGCAGCCGGCACGTCCGGGAACGAAGTGCTGATCGTCGGCCAGAACCTGTGGAGTAACTATATAATCCTCATCAACGTTTTTTAGATAGAGTAGTCAGCGGCACTGATCGGTCCTGATTTTACCAGGGACTACCTGTGAAAAATTCGCTGTAACTTCAATAGGTGTCAATCACAATCTTATGCGCAGGATCGCTGTATGGTATCTCTCAAGCATCACGGTAGATCCATCCGCTCTATCCGGGCCGACCAGATCAACGAACGCCTGGGCAACGAGGGGGCCGTCTGGCCCGCGCAAAGCGGGCAGCTGCTGTACAGCGTGATGGTCTGCAGAAACAACCGGGCTGCGGCTCATCCGGCGACGATGGCGAAGTTCTCGAGATCGCTCGGAGAGGCAGAGGGCTATCTGCCGGGTCATCCCGCAGAGGCAGAAGCGATCGTCCAGCGACGGCTGAATCACACGAATTCCTGCATGGCGACAGTCCGGTCGAAGGATCAGCTCTCGTGGGACCGATCGCCCGTCATCGCGATGGAGGACGGGACACAGTGGATTATTGCAAATAGCCCTACGAATGCAACTGCAATCCCTGTTTGGGGAATTCCATCTCCACGAACGGTATTGAGACAGTCAAACAGGAAAGCGACGCGGATCACTCGGCGGCGGGAGGAGTCATGAAGGAAACCTCCGGAGCACGACTATGAAGAAAATTGTCGGTATACTCGCCGCGATTGTGCTGGTGGGGTCTGGCGCATGGTTTTCATGTGACTTCCAGAAGACCGGCCCGGAAGAGATGGATTCCATCGTCGTGGCGTATTCGCCGTTTGAGTCAACCGCACTTTTCTGGATTGCCGAAGACCGGCACTTTTTCGAG